>CBFGPE010000001.1:0-166521 GCA_965650625.1 uncultured Azospirillum sp.
ATAAATGCCAGCTCGGGGGAATCCCCCGATTCCGATGCCGATCAATCCGCTCTAGACAGCGAAGATGCTACACTCTGTCCCTGAAGTGGGAACACCATCCGACCTGGGAGGCGCCCACGGACACAAGGAGGAAGCATGGAGATTGAGGATCTCAGAACGTTTGTTGAGGTGGCCGATGCCGGGGGCATCAATTCCGCGGCTCGCCGCCTGGGCCTTGCAAAGTCGATCGTCAGCCGGCGCCTACTGCGGCTCGAGGAGGAACTCGGCGCGGAACTGCTTGCGCGGACCACGCGCAGCGCAGTCCTGACCGAAGCGGGCATATCGTTCCGGGATCAGGCGGCGGACATCTGCGCAAAGATCGACGCAGCACGCGAGGAAATGTCTCCCAACGGCGATATCCGGGGATTGCTCCGGATCGCCGGGCCAGCCTCTGTCGGCACCTATTTCGCATCTGTGCTCGCGGATTTTGCCCGCCGACATCCAGCGTTGAATGTGCACACGTGGTTTTCGGATCAGTATGTCGATCTCGCCGCAGAAGGTTTCGATTGCGCCATCCGCGTCGGCTACATGCCTGATTCGAACCTCATCGCCCGCAAGATCGGGTCGCTGCCGATGCGGCTCTATGCCAGCCCGGACTATATCGCGGAAAACGGTGCGCCTGAGTATCCCGGCGACATATTGAAACACGCCGCCATCACCGCCGGCACTAACAGCTGGGTCTTCAGCGACGATGACCAGAGCTTCACGGTGAACCCGCAAGGGCGCTTCAGGGCCGACAATGCTTATGTCCTTGCGGAAGCTGCGGCACCAGCCTTCCATCCTTGCCATGGGGGCTATGATCGCCGCCCCCTATGTCGAGGATGGAAGGCTGGTGCCGATCATGACTCGGTTCACGCTGCCTGACGTCGGCATTTTCGTCGTGCACCCGCCAAGTCAGCACACGCCGAGAAAAGTGAGAGTTCTGATCGATCTGATGGTAGAGCGGTTTGCCTCGGGTCATTTCTGATCAGGCGCGTGGCTATCGGAGGGAGAGAGCGCCGGCGTATTGCTTGCGTTCGTCTATTCGCCTCTATGCCGCACCTGCCGGTCAGGGAGAATCCGCCGATATGTACACTACAGTCCGAAAATCCCGCACGGCATCAGTGTGGTGCATTGAGGCGAGCGGGAACGGCATGAGCCCATGTCCCCCGTCTTTTCACGCGACGCGGACATAGGTCGGGCGTGCAAAGCCGAACATACGGTTGAGCAGGGTGCTGGCGATGACGAGCTCGGTACGCCACCTCCGCCTTGGCCCGCGCGTTGTAGCCGGACGTTCGCTGCCAAGCCATGCGTCCTGTCTCGGCAATCGCCTGGATGTGACGGTCGTGCCGAGTGGGCGCGGTCTCGACGGTGGTGCTGAAGACGGCATCGGCGCGCGGTGGCGCGATCACCGCCGCCTCCGGGTGGCGGGCCGCCACGGCCGCGTACACGGCGGTGCGGTCGTTCTTGGAGCCGTGCTTCTCAACCAGCCATTCGCCGGGCCCGCTGAGTTTCAGCCCCGTGCTGTCGACCAGCAGGGTCAGTGCCGTCTCGATAGCCACGGCCGAGTAGCGTGGTTGCCCGCCACGGGTGGTGCGTGGGGCGGCAAGCCAGGTCTGAACGGCCTCCGCGCTGAACCAGATGGTCAAACTGCCGCGCTGATGTAGGCCAGCCTCATAGGCCGCCCAATTCGTTACGCGGTACCCGGCACGAGGAAACTGATGGCGGTGGCCAGCGTGGTGTTTGAACGGCATCGGGCGGCGATTGTGGCGGGCATCAACTCGGCCCGACGTCTACGCCGAGCCGCAGTCCCCCGCCAATCCCCCATTCGTGCAACACGCTGGCCTGCCCTCAAACTCTGTAACGGAACCGCCGCGGTTGGCAGATCCGGCGGTCCGTCGCTGGTGGCAGACCACCTCGCCCAGCCGGCGATTGCGCGCTTGGAATTATGCCATTCGTTCCTTTGCAGGCCAGCCGCTGCCTTCCAGCGCGACAACGGCCTCTCACTGGAATTCGTCCGTGAAGGACCATCTCGTCCTTGTCATCAGACACCTTTCGGCTCCACCCGGAACTCGGCTCAGGTGTTCACCGAACCCGGGCACGATCAGCCCCTCCATCGGTGGGCAAAGCCAGCCTTCATGGGAGCAGGGCTTGCCCGCAGCTGGCCCGTGCTTCTGCGCCCATGCCTGCCCGGAACGCCGTCCGATGGAGTCAGGCGAGGGCGGAAAGCTCCCGGTCGATGTCGGCGACACGGGCAAGAAGCCGCTGCTTTTCCGCTTCCAGCATCGCCCGGCGGTCGTCGTTGCGTTGAACTGCGTTCGTTCGGATGCGCCGTTTGAACGCGACGATCTCGGTGCGGCGCATGTCGGGGCGGATCACGCCCTCGGCGACTGCCTGGGCGCGCTCCGTGTCGGACAGCGTTGCGGCATGATAAACCACCGAATAACCGGCCGCCTCAACGCCCGGCGGCAACAGGCCGGCGGTCACCGCGCGGTAGGCGGTCATGATCTGGCTGCGGACGACCTTGCCGAAGCGCAGGCGCTCGATCACTTGGGCAAACTGCTCCGCCGAAAGCTTCTTCTGCGCCTCTTCCAAATAGCGTCCAATTGCAAGGAAGCTTTTCTGTGCCTCCTCCCACAAGCGGTCGATGGTCTCGACATACTCGTCGGGCGTTGCGGGGTCCGCCGGCAATGCATCACCTTGGCTGGACGGCCGGTTCGACGGCAGGCGTTGCGCCAATGGGGCGATGGACCGTTTGATCTCATCCGCGTCGAGCAGTTTGAGCGGGGGCCGCTTAGCCATGCTCCGCCTCCATCAGGGATGCCACGTCTGCCGCAATGGCGCCGAAGTCTTCGCGCGCCTCAGGGGCTGCGAGCGGAGCGCCATTCCAAGAAGCCTGCTGATAGGCGGTGCGGGTCGGCAGGTCGGCACTTAGTACCGGTACGCCCATCACCTCGAGCTGGGCCCGGGTGTGTCCGGTCACCTGGGCACGCCGGTTGACCTGGGTCAGCACGGCGGCATGCAGGATTTTGCGGCGGACCATCTTGCCGGCCGATTGGATCAGTTCCTGGGTGCGCACCGCCTCGACCACGTCCTTGCGGTCGGTCTTGCACGGAATCAGCACGAAGTCGGCGGCGCTGATGGCGTAGAGCATGCCTCTCTGCAGGGCGCCGGCGACATCGATCAGCACATAGTCGGAGCGTTCGACCGCGCCGGCCACGCTGTCGATCACCGCTTCCTCCTCGACCGGCGTGCACGGAATGCCATTTCGCGGATCGGACAGCCAGTCGTGAAGGTTGCGGTTGGGATCGGTGTCGATGCATTCCACCCTCCGGCCTTGCCTGCAAAGAAGGTCGGCAAGGCCGGCCGCCAGCGTGGTTTTTCCCGAACCACCCTTGGAGGTGGCTATTGCGATTACAGGCAAGGTGCCGCTCCGAGTTTGACCGGTCAAACAAGGGGGCAAGTTGCGGGAAAGCGGTGCCGGGTGTCAACCGGAAGGGGCTTGGAAATTATGAGCTTTGGACATCACCGTGACCGTCCTTGCGGATGGCGGACAGGCGGCGGCCTATGTCGCGCGAGGGATGTTGCGATGACAATGCATCCATTCTGTCATCGGTTAGATCACGCCTGAACAGGCCGAACCCGGATCCGCGTGCACCCGAGTCCACAGGGCCGAAGCATGATCAACTTGGCGATCCCGGTCTAAATATCGGACGGTCAAGAGAATCAGTCGCTTCAACTGAAGTGATGATGCTTGCATCGCCTTTGGTTGCAGATGTGCCGAAATTCACACTTCGCTGTGTGGTGCCAGCGATGCTACCCTGTGCTGAAAAAGCCAGGGAGGACCGCAGTGTCGGACGAATTCGTCAAGTCGATGGAACCCGTCGTAGGTGTGCACACCGGCCAATCTCCGCGTGAGCCCGAGGACGGCGCGGCGCTCTGCTTGTCGGGCGGAGGCTACCGGGCCATGCTCTTCCACGTGGGCGCTCTCTGGCGTCTGTACGAAGCGGGGCGGCTGCAGGACATCAAGCGTATCTCCAGCGTTTCCGGCGGCTCCATCACATCCGCTGTGCTGGCGCTGGCCTGGAAGCACCTGGATTTCAAACTGGAGTCCCTGCACAGCCATTTCGTGCCGCGCGTCGTCGACCCGATCCGTGCCATGGCTGGAGAGACCATCGACGCGGACTCCATCATTTTGGGCATCGCCCTGCCTGGCCGTATCAGCGACAGGATCGCCGCTGCGTACGACCGCCATCTGTTCAAGGGAGCGACGCTCCAGGACCTCCCGGACGACGCCGGGGGCGCCGCACCGCGCTTCGTGATCAACGCGACGAACGTGCAGTCGGGGGCGCTCTGGCGGTTCATGCGGCCATACATGCGCGATTACCGGGTCGGCGAGGTGCTCAATCCCACCGTGCCGCTCGCCCAGGCGGTGGCTGCGTCTTCGGCGTTCCCGCCCTTGCTTTCGCCGTTCGAGATGCGGCTCGATCCGGAGTCATTTGTTCCGGGCTCCGGTCTCGATCTCCAGGAGAGGCCATACACCTCGCAGGTTCTGTTGACCGATGGCGGGGTCTACGACAACCTTGGCCTTGAAACGGCTTGGAAGCGGTACAAGACCATCCTGGTTAGCGATGGCGGCGGCAAGATGCAGGCGCAGCCGGAACCCAAGAGTGACTGGGGACGCCACGCTTACCGTGTCCTCGACCTTGTCGACAACCAGGTCCGTTCGTTGCGCAAGCGCCAGTTGATCGACTCCTACCAGACGAATCTGCGGCAGGGGGCATACTGGGGCATCCGCACCGACGTGGCCAAGTATCCGCTCAGCGGAACACTCCCCTGTCCGCAACATCGCACGTTGGAACTCGCCGAAATCGCCACCCGCCTGAAGCGGTTGCCTGACGACGTTCAGGAACGCCTCATCAACTGGGGCTACGCGGTCTGCGACGCCGCCTTGCGGGCGCACGTCGACCCATCGCTCAAGCAGGGAAAGTTCCCTTACGCCAGCGGAGTGTAAGCGATGGAGGCTGGCCGGACGCGGTGTTCAAGCGCTTGCGTGCCCTTGACGGGACGATTGTGCGTCTTTCCAGGTGCGAGGACGCCACGCTGGTCTGGCAGGTGTCGCTGAATCGCCGCTCTGCCCCGGCATTGTGGGTGCTCTACCCGACACGGCGGCTGCTCAACGCCCGCGCTTCCGCCTTTCTCGATTATCTGAAAGCGGCCTTTCCACAAGGGACCGCCGATGAACTCGCGGCCTATGTCGAGGGGTGATGCTGTCCCGGCTTCGGTCCGTCGCGGTGGCGCCGGACATGGTCGATCAGGGCGCGGAGCTTGGGCGTCACCGTGCGCCGGCTCGGGAAATACAGGAAGAAACCGGCGAAGGGCGGCAGCCAATCGTCGAGGATCGAGACGAGTTCCCCGCGCTCAAGATAGGGCTGGAACGTCTCCTCCATGCCGAAGGTGATGCCGGCGCCGGCAAGCGACGCGCGGAGCATCAGCAGCATGTCGTTGGTGGTGATCTGCGGCTCGACCGAGACGTCGAAGGCGTGCCCGTCCTTCTCGAACTCCCAGCGATAGGGGGCGGTCTCCGGCTGCGGACGCCAGCCGATGCAGCGATGGCGGACGAGATCGCGCGGATGCTCCGGCGTGCCGTGACGCGCCAGATAGCTGGGCGTCGCCACCGCGATCTGGCGCTGGTCGCCGGTCAGCGGCACCGCGATCATGTCGCGCTCGATCACCTCGCCCAGGCGCACGCCGGCGTCGAAGCCGGCGGCGACGATGTCGAACTCCAGATCCGTCACCGTCACGTCGAGCGTGACGCCGGGATAGGCTTCGCTGAAGGAGGCGATCAGCGATCCGGACAGGAACCGCTCGGCGATCGAGGTGACGGCGATCCGCAGCAGGCCGCGGGGCTCCTCCGCCGAACCGGAGGCCGCGTCGATGGCGCCCGCAATCTCGGCCAGGGGCGCGGAGACCCGTGCCAGGAACCGCTCGCCGGCTTCGGTCAGCCGCACGCTGCGGGTGGTGCGCAGGAAAAGCGCCTGCCCGAGAGCGGCCTCCAGCCGCTGAACGCCCTGGCTGACCGCCGAGCGCGTCACGCCGAGGCGGTCCGCCGCCGCACGGAAATTGCCGGTCTCCGCCACCGCGGTGAACAGGGTCAACAGGTTCAGGTCGATCTGCATTGGTTAGCCGTTCTAACCACACCATTCAATTCTTAGCACGTTATCTCGACAGCGGTCCAATGCCACCTTCTGGGCATGGACGGCGGGCGCACAAATCGCTCCGCCGGCTTCAAGGAGACCGCAATGACCAACCTGTCAAACGCCGCCCGCGTTTATGATTTGACCGGCAAGGTGGCGCTGGTGACCGGTGCCCGCCGCGGCATCGGACGCACCGTGCTCGACCTGCTGCGGGCGCGTGGCGCGCGGATCGTCGCCTCCGACCTGTCCGACGAGGTCCGGTCGCTGGAGTCCGCCGACATCGCCACGCTGGTCGGCGACGTATCCGACGAGGAGCTTGCCCGGCGCTCGGTCGATCTTGCCCGCGAGCGCTTCGGCCGGCTCGACATCGTCGTCTGCAATGCCGGGCGCACCCTGAACAAGCCACTGAGCGAGACCTCGGTCGAGGAGTACGACCGCATCTTCCAGATCAATGCCCGCGGCGCCTTCGTCACCATCCGCGCCGCGGTGCCGCTGATGGAGGAGGGCGGCGGCGGTGCCGTCGTCATCAACTCCTCGCTGTCGGCGACGACAGCCTTCCCGACGCAGGCCGCCTACGCCTCGTCCAAGGCGGCATCGGCGCAGCTCGCCCGCATCGTCGCCGTCGAATATGGCCGCCGGGGCATCCGCTGCAACGTGGTCCTGCCCGGCGTCATCGACACCGACATCATGGAGGGCGTGGTCGAGAACGGCCGGGAGATGCTGCGGAGCTTCGGCGACGCCCACCCGGTCGGGCGCATCGGCCGCCCGGAGGAGGTGGCGGAGGCCATCGCCTTCCTGGCCTCGCCGGCCTCCAGCTTCATCACCGGCGCACAGCTTTTCGTCGACGGCGGCTACACGGCGCAGTGACGGCCGTAATCAACGAACCACAGGAGACAGCCATGACCATCGACCAGATCGTTCTCATCACCGGTGCGTCCAGCGGCATCGGCGAAGCCACCGCGCGCGTCCTTGCCGAGGCCGGCGCCACCCTGATGCTGGGGGCGCGGCGCACCGACCGGCTCGACACGCTCGTCCGCGACATCGCGGCGAAGGGCGGCAGGGCCGCCGCCCGCGCCCTCGACGTCACCGACCGCGCCAGCATGGACGGCTTCGTCGCCGAGGCGCGCGAACGCTTCGGCCGGATCGACGTCCTCGTCAACAATGCCGGCGTGATGCCGCTGTCACCGCTCGCCTCGCTGAAGGTCGAGGAGTGGGACCGCATGATCGACGTCAACATCCGCGGCGTCCTCCATGGCATCGCGGCCGTCCTGCCGGTCATGGAAGCGCGGGGGAGCGGGCACGTCGTCAACATCGGCTCCGTCGGCAGCTTCGAGGTGGTGCCGACCTCCGCCGTCTACAGCGCGACCAAGTTCGCGGTGCGGGCGATCACCGACGGATTGCGGCAGGAAAGCGAAACGATCCGCACGACCTGCATCTATCCCGGCGTGACCCGCTCCGAACTCGCCGACACCATCACCGACGAAACGGCCGCCCGGGCGATGGTGGAGTACCGCCGCAACGCGATCGAGCCGGAAGCGATCGGACGGGCCGTCCTCTTCGCTATCGAACAGCCGCGGGAGGTCGGGGTCAACGAGATCACCGTCCGACCGGTAGCCCGGCACTAGGAGCAGGGCAGGGCAGGCCGATTCACCAGCCACTTGTCCCTGCCGGGGCCCCGTCGTCCGTCCCCCGGCAGGCGGCGAGCACCTGACCGCGCAGCCAGCGGTGGGCCGGGTCGGCATCCTGGCGCGGGTGCCACATCTGGGTCACCGTGACGTCCGTCATCGGCACCGGCAGCGGGAAGGTGCGGACGCCGGCTATGCCGGAGGCGACCTGCCGCTCCGATACCAGGGCGACGAGGTCAGAGGCGCGGACGATCGCCAGGGCGGCCGGGAAGCTCGGCACCACGGCGACCACCTTGCGGGAGAGGCCGAGGGCGGCGAGGGCATCATCCACCTGATCCCTCGGCCGGCCGCTGCGCGAGGTGACGACATGGCCACAGGCGGCATACCGGTCGGCCGTCACCGCGTCCCGCAGCAGCAGCGGATGGCCGTCCCGCACGGCGCCGACCAGCCGGTCGCCGAGCAATTTCTGCACCTTCAGCTCGGGTGCGGTTTCCGCATGGGCGCCAATCTCCAGATCGATGCGTCCGTCGCGCAGCGCCTGCGCATCCCGATCCGTCCTCGGCGCGAAGCGCAGGAGAACGCCCGGCGCCTCTGCGGTGACCCGGCTGACCAGCCGGGCGGCGAAGACCTCAATGAAGCTATCGCTGGCGCGCAGGGTGAAGGTGCGTTCCAGCCCGGCAATGTCGACCGCTGCCGCCGGACGCAGCGCCGCGCGCACCTCGTCGGCCAGATCATGCACCCGATCCCGCAGCTGGATGGCGCGCGGCGTCGGGACCAGCCCGCGTCCGGCGCGGACGAGCAGGGGATCCCCGGTGGCGTCCCGCAGGCGCGCCAATGTGCGGCTCATGGCGGAATCGCTGAGGCCGAGCCGCCGCGCGGCCTTGACGACGCTGCCTTCCGCAAGCAGCGCGTCGAGCGCGACGAGGAGGTTGAAATCGGGATCGGCCATGTGCGGAAAGGCTAACACATGGCGTTCCATGCAGGAATACTTTGCATGGGCTGCGTCTACCGCCATGCCGCGGCGTCGCCATACTGGTCTCCAAGACTTCTGGAGACATGCGATGCCCCAATCCACCAGCGCCCGGCCGGCTGCTTCCCAACCGTCGGAGGGGCTGTCGGGCTTCCGCCGCGCCGCTGCCGTCGCGTCCATCCTGACGGCGATCGTGCTCGTCGTGCTCGATGGCGCCGTCGTCAACATCGCCTTGCCGACCATCGCCGACACGCTGGGGGTCGCGCCGGCGGAGTCCGTCTGGGTCGTCACCGGCTATCAGCTGGCGCTCGTGGTGGCGCTGTTGCCGGCCGGCGCCCTCGGCGAAAGCCTGGGGTACCGGAAGGTGTTCGCCACCGGCGTTCTTCTGTTCACCGCCGCTTCGGTCGGCTGCGCCCTGGCACCGACGCTTCCCTGGCTGGTCGCCGCGAGGCTGATGCAGGGCCTGGGCGGCGCCGTGGTGATGTCGCTCGCCGTCGCCCTCTTGCGTTTCGTCTATCCACCGCGGCTGTTGGGCGCCGCCATCGGTTGGAACGCCCTGGTCATCGCCCTATCGGCGGCGGCGGGACCGACCGTCGGGGCGGCCATCCTCGCCGTCGCCCCCTGGCCGGTGCTGTTCGCCGTCAACATCCCGATCGGCGTCATCGTGCTGCTGACCGCACGCGCGTTGCCGGCGGTCGAGGGGGTGAAGCGCCGCATCGCCCCCGTCAGCGTCGTCCTCAACGCCGGCTTCTTCGTGGCGCTGGTGATGGGAGCCGAAACCGTCGCGTCCCAGGTCGTGGCAGGCGGCGCCCTGCTGCTGGTCGCGGCGCTCTGCCTTGCCGGCCTGATCCGGCGGGAGCACGGGCAGGAGGCGCCGCTGATCCCGCTCGACCTGCTGCGGGTGCGCTCCTTCCGCCTGTCGGTGGTCGCCTCCGTCCTCTGCTTCACGGGCCAGATGGCGAGCACCGTGGCGCTGCCCTTCTACCTGCAGAACGGGCTGGGGCAGGACGCCTTCACCGCCGGGCTGTTCATGGTGCCCTGGCCGCTTGCGACCGCCGTCGCGGCGCCGGTCGCCGGCCGGCTTTCCGATCGCCTGCCGACCGGCTTGCTGTGCGCCGCCGGCGGCCTGCTGCTCGCCGCCGGTCTCGCCCTGTCGGCAGTCTGGCCGCTTCAGCGCGATCCACTGCCCCTGCTGGCCTTCATGGTCATCAGCGGCTTCGGTTTCGGCCTGTTCCAGACGCCCAACAACCGCAATATGCTGCTCACCGTGCCGAAGGCGCGCAGCGGTGCCGCCGGAGGGATGCAGGGCACCGCAAGGCTGGTCGGACAGACCGCCGGTGCGGTGACCATGACGCTGCTCTTTTCCCTGGTTTCCAGCCCCGTGGAGGCGCCCCGGATCGGGCTTGCCGTGGCGGCCGTCTTCACCCTGACGGGCGGCGTCGCAAGCCTGCTCCGCGTGCCGTCGGACGGTGGAACGGCGGAGGCTGCGGGCGCGACCGGCTCGGCCGGGAACCGGTGGCGGTAGTGGGATCGGACTGGAGTTCCATCCGGCGACCATGCCCACTGCAGGTCCGGCTCGCCAGTTCCGCAGCTTATGTGATGATGCCCGTCGATCGGCTCAGCATCGGTCGCATGACCGTCGGTGGCCGGAAGGCGGGGTCCCTCCCCCCGCACTGGAGAGGAGCCCCGCCACCGGTCAGGCCACCCGCTTGTCGCGGAAGGCTTCGATGGTGCGCATGACGCCGCGCAGCTCGGCCAGACCCTTCAAGCGCCCGACGAAGGAATAGCCGGGGTTCATCGTCTGGCCGATGTCATCGCCCAGCAGATGGCCGTGGTCGGGGCGCATCGGGATCTGCGCGTCGGTACGGCCGATCCGCTTGCGGCGGGCCTCCTCGTCGATCATCGCCGCGGCCACGCCGATCAGGTCGGTGTCGCCGCCGAGGTGGTCGGCCTCGTAGAACGAACCGTCGGGCTCGTGCGTGGTGTTGCGCAGATGGACGAAATGGATGCGCGAGGCGAACTCCTTCGCCATCATCACCAGATCGTTCTTCGGGTTGGACCCGAAGGAGCCCGTGCACAGGGTCAGCCCACAGGCCTCCTGCGGCACGGCGTCGAACAGCGCCCGGACATCCGCCGCGGTGGACATGACCCGCGGCAAGCCGAAGATGGGGAAGGACGGGTCGTCGGGGTGGATGCACAGCCGCACCCCCTCTTCCTCGGCGACGGGCGTGATCTCGCGCAGGAACTCGATCAGGTTGGCGCGCAGATCCTCCACGCCGATCTCCTGGTACAGCTCCAGCATGCCGCGGAAGCTGTCGCGGTCATAGGCGAAGTCGCGGGCCGGCAGCCAGTCGATCAGGTTGCGTTCCAGTTCGGCGACCTGCTCCACCGCCATCGCCTCGAACCGCGCCTTGGCGGCGGCGATGTGGGCAGGGTCGTAGCTCGCCTCCGCGTTGCGGCGCTTCAGCACGAACAGGTCATAGGCGGCGAAATCGACGCTGTCGTAGCGCAGGGCATAGCCGCCGTTCGGCAGCCGGTGCATCAGGTTGGTCCGGCTCCAGTCGGTGATGACCATGAAGTTGTAGCAGATCACCGGGATACCGGCGCGGGCGACATTGCGGATCGACTGCTTGTAATTGTCGATCTTGCTGCGGAAATCGCCGGTGCGGGTCTTGATCTCCTCGCCGACGCCGATGCTTTCCACCACCGCCCAGGTCAGGCCGGCGGCCTCGACCATGGCGCGGCGCTTCTGGATTTCCTCAGGCGTCCAGACGCTGCCCTGATTCATGTGGTGCAGCGCCGTGACGATGCCGGTCGCACCGGCCTGACGGGCCTTCTCCAGGGTGACGGGATCGTCCGGGCCGAACCAGCGCCAGGTTTCCTGCATGATGGGGTCCTTTCAAATTCGGGTGCGGTGGCGGGATTGATGGCCGCCGCAAGTCATGGGGTGGCGAGGAAGGCGGCCAGCGTCCGCTGCACACCTGCGTTCATCAGGCTGTCGAGGTGGTGGACGACTTGGCCGGGGAAGGCGTCCTCGGCCACCAGTTCGGGGGCGAAGATGTCCTCAATGGCGAACAGAGCCGCCGCCAACGCGCCGGCATCGCCGGAATGGACGCGCGCAATGCGGGTCAGCGCCGCCGCCATCGGGTCGGCGACCGTGTAGCCGTTGCCGGCCTCGTCCTTTTCCAGCAGGAAGCGCATCCAGGCGGCAACGGCCAGCGGGATCACCGCCGGGGCCTTGCCGGCGGCGAACAGCTCCCGCGCCGGTTCCAGCAGGCGCGGCGGCAGCTTCTGCGAGCCGTCCGACGAAATCTGGATGGTGCGGTGGCGGATGCCGGGGTTGCGGAAGCGCGCTTCCAATGCCGCGGTGTAGGCGGGAATGTCGGTTCCCGGCACCGGCGGCAGGGTGGGGATCAGGTCCTCCGCCCACAGACGGCGCATGACGGCCGGCAGCTGCGGGTCGGCCATGGCGTCGGCAATGGTCTCGATCCCGGCGATCACCGACAGGTAGGCCAGCAGCGAATGGGCGCCGTTCAGGCAGCGCAGCTTCATCAGCTCGAACGGGTGGACGTCCTCGACCAGGATGGCGCCTGCCTTTTCCCAGGCCGGGCGGCCGAGCGGAAAGCGGTCCTCGATCACCCACTGCTTGAACGGCTCGCTCACCACCGGCCAGACATCGGCGCAGCCGATAGCCTCCTCCACCGTGGCGCGGTCGGCGTCCTGGGTGGCGGGGGTGATGCGGTCGACCATGGTGCAGGGGAAGCTGACTTGGCCCGCGATGTAGGCGGCAAGCTCCGGATCGCACAGCCCGGCATAGCGCACGACGATGCCGCGCACCTTGATGCCGTTCTGGGCGAGGTTGTCGCAGACCAGCACGGTGAAGGGTGGCACTCCGGCGGCGCGGCGGCGGCGGATCGCTTCGGCCAGCAGGCCGGGAACGCTGCGCGGGTGGGTGGGGTCGGCAAGGTCGGCGCGGATCAGCGGATGCGCCTCGTCCAGCGAGCCGGTGGCGGCGTCCTGGCAATAGCCCTTTTCCGTGACCGTCAGGGTGATGATCCGGATTTCCGGCTTCGCCATCAGGGCCAGCACCTCGTCCAGCTGGTCGGCGGTCGCCAGCGCGTCGAGGAAGGAGCCGACGACGCGCAGCCGTTCGCGGTTCTCCTCGCGCACCAGCAGGGTGTAGAGGCAATCCTGCGGCTTCAGCGCGTCGCGGATCGCGGGGGACAGCGGATCGACGCCGACGATGCCCCAGCTCCGGTCGCCGGTCGCCAGCACGTCGTCGGTGTAGGTGGCGAGATGGGCGCGGCAGAAGGCGCCGAGGCCGATATGGACGATGCCCGGCGTCACCGTGGCGCGGTCATAGGCGGGACGTTCGATAGCCGGGGCCAAGCGGTCGAGGCTGTCAGTGGAGAGGCGGGTTCGTGAAGGACGGGCCGCCAGCAGGGCGGTGTTCGCGTCGGGCATGATGGGCTCCGGTTCGCTGCGGTCGCTGCGGTCTCCCTGTCCGCTGCCCTCGGGGGCAGTGCGGGTGGCCGGTGCACCGTCATTCGGTAAGGCTGTTGGTTGCTGGTGAGGACTCCGGGGCAGGGCGCCCCGGAGTATTGGGAGAGAGTGGACGGAGAGATCAGACCTCGATCCCGGCCGGGGTCTTGCCCGATCCGGTCTTTGGCAGGATCAGGTGCATGATCGCCAGACCCACGAGGTAGAGGACCGACGCGATGCCGAACAGCACCTGATAGTTGCCGTTGGTGGCGTCCAGCAGGCGGCCGACGCCCATCGACACGAACATGCCGACGAAATAGGCGCAGAAGCCGCCGATGCCGACCACCGATCCCACCGCGTTGCGCGGCATGGTGTCGGACACGATGGTGTAGACGTTGGCCGAATAGCCCTGGTGGGCGGAGGCGGCGATGCCGATCAGCAGAACGGCGAGCCACATGTTGGACACGGTCGACGCGAAGAATACCGGCAGCACGCAGAGGCCGCAGACCAGGAAGGTCAGCTTGCGGGCGCGCAGCGGCTTCATGCCGCGCTTGATCAGGTGGGAGGAGAACCAGCCGCCGCCGACGCTGCCGAAATCGGCCATGGTGTAGATGATGATCAGCGGCAGCATCGCCCCGAACAGGTTGACGCCATACTGCTTGTTCAGGAAGCCGGGAACCCAGTTCAGGTAGAACCACCAGACCGGAGCCGAGAAGCAGGTGCCGGCGATGTTCGCCCAGGTGCCGCGATAGCTCAGCAGCTTGATCCAGGGAATGTTCTCCTGCGGCTCCACCGGATCGCTGCGGATATAGGCCAGTTCCTCGGCCGTCAGCTTCGGATGCTCCTCCGGCTTGCGGTAGATCAGCAGCCAGGCGATGACCCAGAAGAAGCCGATGCCGCCGGTGACCAGGAAGGCCGCCTGCCAGCCATAGAGGGCGAGCAGGATCGGCACCAGGATCGGCGCCACGACCGCGCCGACGTTGGAGCCGGCGTTGAAGATGCCGGTGGCGAGCGCCCGTTCCTTGGCCGGGAACCACTCCGACACCGCCTTGATCGAGGCCGGGAAATTGCCGCCTTCGGTCAGGCCGAGGCCGGCGCGCGCCACCTTGAAGCCGAGGACGCTGCCCATCAGGGCATGGATGCAGGCGAAGAAGCTCCAGCCTGCGACGGCCGCCGGCAGGCCGATGCGGATGCCGATCTTGTCCATCAGCCGGCCGCAGCCGACATAGCCGAAGGCATAGGCCAGCGAGAAGGCGGCGACGATGTCGCCAAAGTCGGACTCGGTCCAGCCCATGTCGCCCATCAGCGTGGACTTCAGCAGGCCCAGCACCTGCCGGTCCATATAGTTGATGGTGGTCGAGAAGAAGAGCAGGCCGCAGATGGTCCAGCGGTAGCGGCCGATGGCCTTGCTTACCGTGACCGCCGCTTTGCCCGCCGCGTTGCCGAAGCCGCCGGCCTTGCGGGCCGCTTCCGCCGACTGGCCGGGTGGGGCGTCGGCAATAGTCTGTTCGCTCATGATTGGCATCTCCAGCCAGGACGCACGCCGCCGCCGGTCACTGCGCAGGATCCGCGCACCGGTTCCGGTCCATCGAATGTCTTGACCCAATGTTTTCGGGCGCACCGGTGGGCAGGCGCGGCAACCGGTTATCCGGGTTTCCGAGGCACCACCGGGCGGCGGTCGCACGTTTCAGAACTTTTTCCTGGAACAGTCCGGCCATCGTCGGGAGCGGTGCCGCTTCGGGACCGTTCGTGGCGTTGCATACTACCATTCCAGTTGCTGGTATGGTAGTTGCGCCCCTGGCTGACGGTCAACCGCGGCGTCTGCGGCATTTCGTCAGGTCAAGTCCCGCACGCCCTCCGTGACGATGTCGATCAGCCGTTCCGCCGTCGGATCGAGCGTTGCATCCTTCCGGTAGATCGCGAGGTTTATCGAGGGAAGCGGCGGAAGACCGTGGGCCCCTTCTTCCAACACGCGGACGCCGGACGACAGACCAATCGACGTTCGCAGGGTGAGCCCCAGCCCCGCTTCGACTCCGGCCCACAATCCCGAAAGGCTGGGGCTCGTCAGCGCGATGCGCCATGCCCGGCCGGCACGGTCGAGCGCCGCCGTACCGACACTCCGGAACCAGCAGCCGTCATCGAAGGAAACCAGCGGCAGCGCTCCGTCCTCGGATGTCGGCACCGCCATGCCGGTGCCGGGCGCGATCCAGTGGACGGGAAGGGTGGCGATGCCGGTCTTGAATGCCGCCGCCGTCCCGTTGTCCCAGGCGAGGGCGAAGTCCAGCTGTCCCCGCGCCACCCGGTCGAGCAGGTCGTTGTTGCGGCCGACGCGCGCCTCGATCCGGACCTTGGGATGCGCGCGGGCAAAGCGGCCCAGCGCCGCCGGCAACAGCCTTTCCGCAAAATCCTCCTGCATGCCGACCCGCAGCCACCCTTCCGACGTCATGCCGTGAAGAGCGGTGACCGCTTCGTCATTGAGGTCGAGCAGGCGCCGGGCGTAGGCGAGCATGGTCTCTCCCGCCTCGGTCAGGGCAAGGCCCCGACCCGCCTTGCGGAAGATCGGCATGCCGGCCTGTTCCTCGAGCTTCCTGATCTGTGCGCTCACCGCCGAAGTCGAGCGGCCCAGCCGGTCCGCGGCCTTGGCAAAACTGCCGAGGTCCGTTCCGGTGACGAAGCTGCGCAGCACGTCGAGGTCGAAGATCACCTTGCTCACAGGCCATCATCCTGTTTTTTAGGATTAACAGTTCCAATAATCCAGATTATCAGAACGATAATGGCGCGGTATCAGCAGAGAGGCAAGGACAAGCGACATCGAGGCTTCCGGACATGACGATCACAGGTGAAGAACAGGCCCAACGGGCCCCCTTGCGAAAGGTCGGCGGCAATGCCGCCAGCACGGCGTCGGCTGGGCCGGCCCCCCATCGCTGGAAGGTGCTGGGGGTCGGCGTAGCCGCCAACGGCAGTTTTGCCGCGGCCTTGACCGGGCTTCCGGCAACGGCCGTCTCACTGCGATCCGATTACGGGCTGGCGTCGACAGATCTGGGGCTGGTGATCGGGGCCATGGGGCTGGGGGTCGCCGTCAGTGAATTGCTGTGGGGAATGCTGACCGACCGGTGGGGCGACCGTAAGGTGCTGCTGACGGGGCTCGGCCTGACCGGTTTGGTGCTGGCGCTCATGGCGCTGCTGGTGTCGCCGGTGCCGGGCCGCATTCCGTCCACCACGCTCCTCGCAGGCGCCTTCCTGCTGGTCGGCATGATCGGCGGCAGCCTGAACGGGTCGAGCGGACGGGCGGTCATGGCATGGTTCGGCGAGGGCGAGCGGGGCTTCGCCATGAGTGTCCGGCAGATGGCGTTGCCGGCCGGCGGTGCCGCCGGGGCGCTGATCCTTCCTCCGCTCGCCGAGGGCGTCGGATTCCAGGGCGTCTACGGCACGCTGGCGGCACTCTGCCTCATCACCACCGGGCTCGTGTGGCTGTGGGTGAGTGAACCTCCCGCGATGGCGGCGAAGACGCCGGCGGGGACCGATTCGCAAATTTCCGGAAAGGGACCGCTGCGCAACGGACAGGTCTGGAAAACGGTCTTCGGTGTCGGCGCGCTGTGCATTCCACAGGTGGCGGTCGTGACCTTCGCGGCGATCTTCTTGAACGATGTCTGTCATCTCGGCACCACCACGGTGAGCACCAGCATCGTCGCGATTCAGCTTGGCGCGGCCATCGTCCGTGTGTGGAGCGGCCACGTCACTGACCGTCGCCGCAACCGGCGGCCGTTCCTCAAGGCATGCGCCCTGCTGACGGCCGCCGTCTACTGCGTGCTGGCCAGCTTCGTCGCGATCGATACGGCTCTGCCGGAGTCCGGCGGCGCACTCGTGGCGGCTGTGGTCGTCGCCCTGGTCGCCGGCGGGATCGTTGCGTCCAGCTGGCATGGCATCGCCTTCACCGAACTTGCCAGCATCGCGGGCCTCGCGCACACCGGCACGGCTCTCGGCCTCGGCAACACCTTCGCCTTCGGCGCCTACTTCCTCGCCCCGCTGGCGATCCCCCACGTCCTGGAACGGGCGAACTGGAGCGGGGTGTGGCTGGCGGCGGCCGTGGCTGCGCTCGTGGCCTTCGCCCTGTTTCCGAAGGCGACGCCGGAAGGACGCTGATAGGCCGTAAGGAAAAACCGGTCACGGGCGCCGCATGGTCACCACCAGAACGTCACGGAAGGCGGGCCGGTCCGGGTCGGCGGGTTCCACCGGCGTCACGCCATGGAACACCCGTGCATCGTTCAGCACCGCCGATTCCAGCGGATGGCGCAAGGTGAAGCTTCCCAGCGGGTGGCCATTGAGGTCGTGGATGGTGGTGGTGCCGCTCGCGATGTTCTCGCGCCGGATCAGCATCACCAGGACCCAGTCGACGCCGTCCCGATGCATGCCTTCAGGCGTGGGTTGGGCGGCCTCGCCCGCGCGCGCCTCGATGCGGAATTGATGGACCTCCGTGTGCCAGACCTCGGGACGGACGTCCGGCGGCGTTAGCGGATTGAACAGGGCGAAGCTGGTCGCCAGGATCGCGCGCAGGGCGGGAT
Organism: uncultured Azospirillum sp.; assembly: GCA_965650625.1. Taxonomy (GTDB): domain Bacteria; phylum Pseudomonadota; class Alphaproteobacteria; order Azospirillales; family Azospirillaceae; genus Azospirillum. The sequence goes on from CBFGPE010000001.1 coordinate 17,855, forward strand.
GCGCCGCCACCTCGTCGGTGACCGGCTCGAACCAGCGTTCGATCCCGCCGTTGAGCGGGTTGTAATCGCGGCTCTGGTAATGGGGCTGGTGCGGCTTGCGCCGGATGTCCCCGGCCGAAAGCGCAAAGGCGGCATGGCGCCGCCGCCGGTAACGGCCGCCGTCCGCCATGTAGAGGTCGAGACCCAGGTCATCCCAGCTGTTGCTGAAACCGTCCCAATCCGCCATGCCGGCCTCGCCGAGGAGAACCTGCATGTCGGGTGCCTGGATGAACGAGAATCCGTTCGCCGCGATCCCGTCCCGCACCTGTTGCGTCAGCGTATCCATATCAACTCCCTGTCGCCGGTCTTGAAGCTCTTACGAACCCTCAAATCGGATAGTGCCCGCCCAGAGTCTCGGACAGCCGCCGGCCGACGACCAGCAATAACTGCGCTTTCACCGCCACGCGTTCCTCGGTGAAGTGGGTGAGCGGGCCCGACAGGGTCAGGGCGCCGATCAATCCCTCTCGCTGGGAAAAGACCGGCACGGCGGCTTTTGTTTCGGACTCGCGTTCGCCGAAGGAGTGCAGGGGCAGGGCGGCGAAGTCGGCCGCCGACGCCGTCCCGGCGAAGCGGGTGAGCACAGGGCCGGTGGCCCCCCATCGAGAGGCAGTCGGTCGCCTTCATGGACGTGATCGCGGATCGCCTGGGTCGAATGCTCGCAGAAGGCGCAGATGCGCCATCTCCTGACTGCCAAGATCGCCGTCACCGGCGGCGACGGTGGCGGCCAGCGCGTCAACGAGGCCGCGGCGCCGGGCCTGAAGAAGGTGACGCTGGAACCGGGCGGCGGAACTGGGCGGCAATTCCCCGAATCTCGTCTTCGACGACGTCGACCTCCATCAAGCGGTGAAGGGAGCCGTCTCCGGCGTGTTCTGCGCCTCGGGCCAGACCTGCATGGCGGATTCGCTCCTGCTGATGCAGAAGGCCATCCACGACGCCGTCATTGAGAAGCTGATCGCGGCCGCCGTCGCGGCGCGCATTGCCGACCCGTCGAAGATGGACACGCAGATCGGCCCCATCGCCACCCGTCCGCAATGGGAACAGATCCTGCGGATGATCGGCTTGGCGAAGCAGGACGGCGCGGTCTGTGCGCTCGGCGGTCACGCCCTGTCGGGGCCGGACTACCGCCGGGGGCGGTTCGTGGCGCCGATCATCTTCGCAGGTGCGCAACGACATGCGTATCGTCCCGGAGGAGGTGTTCAGCCCGGTCGAGCCAGTGCCCAACGGCGAGCCGTCCGGTCATCTGAAAGGCTTCGGCACAGGGCAATCTCGGCTATTTCAACCGCAACAAGCGTTTCATCGGCATCGACCTGAAGACGACGGAAGGCCGCGACATCGCGCGTCGTCTCGTTGCCGAGGCCGTCATGCGCGTGGAGAATTTCGCCCCCGGCACGATGGAGCGGCTGGAGCTGGGCGCCGACGCGCTGGCCCGTGCCACCCGCGCCTGATCTATGCCAGCCTGAAGGGCTTCCTCGACGGCCCCTAAGCCGACCGCCTCGCGCTCGACGAGGTGGTGCAGATGATGACCGGCCTCGCCTATATGACCGGGCCGAGGTGCCGGCCGTTGCGGGCCGACACCTCGGTCGTGGACATCACCAGCGGCATGTTGGCGGTTATCGCCATCCTGGTGGCACTGCGCGGCACGCGCGGGTCCCCTCCATGGACGACCTGGACGACAAGCCCTCACCAGCTCAACGGGGTCCCTTTTCCACGCCGATCCAGGGTCCCAATCTCAAGCCGATTGACACGCGACAATCTGCCGTCCTTCAGCATCGCGTCGGGCCTGTGCGGGCAACTGCGCGAACTGGTCCTCGCCCGTCGCCTGGACGTGCTGTTCACCAACGACAGCTTCGACGACATGGACCAGTTGGACAGTCTGTGCCTGCTCACCGAACCTTTCGTGCTTCTGCTGCCGCGCAGTTCCCCGGGGGCGTCGATGAAGCCGCCCTGCGGGCGCTGTCCCGGACGCTGCCGCTGATCCGCAGCACGACGGACAGCGCGCTCGGCCGGTTGGTGGATCAGCATCTGCGGCGCCTGGGCATGGAGGTGCCGCGCAGCTTTGCCTTCGACGCGACCGACACCGTGATGGCTGGTTGCGGAAGAGATGGGATGGAGCCTGCTTCCGCCGACCACGCTGGTGAAAAGCCGTCAGCACCTGAACCACATGCGCGTGCTGCCGTTGCCGACCTCCGGGTTCACGCCGCTCGATCCATCTGGTGATCCGAAAGGGGGAGCTGGGCTCGCTGCCCGCCAACATCCACAAGGTCGGATGCGCAGTCATCACGCAAGAGTTATCTCACCCACGTCTTCGCGATCTCGCCCTGGCTCAAGCCAATGATCAGACGCTGGGTGAACCGCACCGTGATTTCCCGAAGCTCCGCTTCGTGAGAGGGTCTATTCGCCCCGCCAGCGTGGTGGGCGCTTGTTCAGGAAGGCGTCCATCCCTTCCCGAAAATCCGCGCTGGTGTAGCACATCACGATCAGATCCTCTCCGGTTCCGGGATCGCCGCCCTGCCGGAGCCGGCGCAGCGCCTCCTTGGTCGCCCGCAGGGTCAGCGGCGCGTGGGAGGCCACGATGCGAGCGAGCGTTTCGGCACGCTCCGCCAGCGCCGCTGCGTCGGGGAGGATCTCCGACACCAAACCGATGGCCTTCGCCTCCTCGGCCTCGATCAGGCGGGCGGTGAAGATCATCTCGGTGACGCGGGCGGGGCCGATCAGCGCCGACAGCCGGGCGTAATTGTTCATCGACAGGCAATTGCCCAGGGTGCGCGCGATGGGGAAGCCGAATTTGGCGTTGGCCGCGCCGATCCGCAGGTCGCAGGCGGCGGCGATGCCGGCCCCGCCGCCGGTGCAGGCTCCGGCGACCGCGGCGATGGTCGGCACCCGGCAGCGCTCCAGGGCTCCCAGCACGCGGTCGATCCGCGCTTCGTAGGCCAGGGCGTCCTCCGCCGTCTCGAAGCTCCGGAACTGGGAGATGTCGGTGCCGGCGGCGAAGGCCTTGTCGCCGGCACCGGTCAGCAGCATCGCGCGGATGTCCGGCGTGTCGTCGACCTCGGCGCAGACCGACGCCAGCCGGTCGTACATGGCGAAGGTCAGGGCGTTGCGCGCATGGGGCCGGTTGAAGGTGACGCGGGCGATGCCGTCGCGCACCTCGTAGAGCAGTTCGTCCGTCATCGTTCCATCGCTTCCGGTCATGCCACCACCCGTGCCCGTTCCATCGCCTCGATTGCGTCATGGTCGTAACCGAGTTCGGCCAGCACCGCCCGGCTGTGCTCGCCGAACGCCGGGGCCGGGCCGCGCACGCCGCCGGGGGTGCGGGAGAACTTGATCGGCAGGCCCAGCGTCTTCACCGGCCCGGCCCGGCTGTGCTCGACCTCCACCACCATGTCGCGGGCCAGCGTGTGCGGGTGTTCGTGCATGTCGGCGATGCTCAGCACCGGCCCGGCCGGGACGCCGGCCGCCTCCAGGACCGCCAGCCAGTCCGCCGTGGTGCGCCGCCGCAGGGTGGCGGACAGCAGCTCGTCCAGTTCCGCCAGATGGCGCATGCGGCCGGGGTTGTCGGCGAAGCGCGGATCGTCCTGCAGGGAACGCGCGTCCAGCGCCTCGGTCAGGCGCAGCCAGTTCGTCTGGTTGGCGGCGCCGATGTTGATCCAGCCGTCGGCGGTGGGGAAGGCTTGGTAGGGGCCGTTCAGCGGGTGGGCCGAGCCCATCGGGCCCGGACTTATCCCGGTGGCGAAGCGGATCGCCGACTGCCAGTAGGTGTGGATGATCCCCGCCTCGAACAGCGAGGTGTCGACCCGCTGGCCCTCGCCGGTGCGCTGGCGTTCGACCAGCGCCGCCATGACGCCCATGGCGCCGAGCAGCCCGGCGGTGATGTCGGTCACCGGGGCGCCGACCTTGACCGGCGGCCGGCCGGGGCCTTCGCCGGTGATGCTCATCAGGCCGCTCATGCCCTGGGCGATCAGGTCGAAGCCGCCATGGTCGGCCAGCGGCCCGCTGCGCCCGAAGCCGGAGATCTCGCAGAAGACGATGCCGGGGTTGATCGCGCGCATCGCCTCGTAGCCGAAGCCCAGCTTCTCCATGGTGCCGCGGCGGTAGTTCTCGATCACCACGTCGGCGCCGGCGATGAGGCGGCGCAGCACCTGCTTGCCCTCGTCGGTCTTCAGATCCAGCGCGATGCCGCGCTTGTTGCGGTTCATCGCCATGTAGGCGGCGGATTCGTCGTTGATGGTCGGCGGCACCATGCGGCGGCTGTCGTCGCCGCCGGGGATCTTCTCCACCTTCACCACGTCGGCGCCCATGTCGGCCAGCATCAGGCCGCAGACCGGGCCGGCCATGATGTGGGCCAGTTCCACCACCTTGATGCCGGCGAGCGGTCCGCCCGTGCGCCGTTGTTCGGTATCGGCCATCGCTCACGCGTCCTCAGCGTTGGAGTGTTTCAGTAGAACAGGTCGACCAGCCCCAGCGAGAGGGCGGGCACATAGGTGCAGATCGCCAGCACCAGCAGCAACACGCCGATGAAGGGCAGGTTGACCTTGGTGGTTTCCCAGATGTCGGTGCGGGCGATGGAGCAGGCGGCGATCAGCACGCTGGCCACCGGCGGGGTCTGTTGCCCGATGGCGAGGTTCAGCGTCACCACCAGCCCGAAATGCACCGGGTCGATGCCGACCGCGTGGATCAGCGGCATGACAATCGGCACCACCAGGATGATCGCCGCCGCCGAATGCAGGAACATGCCCAGGATCAGGAAGGCGACGTTCAGCAGGGCCAGCACGGCGTATTTGTTGGTGGTGATCTGGCTAATGCCGCGGGCCAGCGCCTGGGGCAGCTGCGCCTCGGTCAGGAAGGTGCCGATCAGCGCCGACGCCGCGACCAGCAGCATCACCACCGCGGTCTGCACGCCGCCGTCCAGGCAGGCCTTGCGCAGCTCGCGCAGGTCGAGTTCGCGGTAGATGACGATGCTGATGAACAGCGCCGCCGCCACGGCCAGACCGGCGCCCTCCGTCGCGGTGACGAAGCCGCCGAAGATGCCGCCCAGGATGATGACCGGCAGCAGGAAGGCCCAGGCGGCCTCCCGCGCGGTTTCGCGCAGGCGGGAGATGCGGAATTGCTCCTCCACCGGGAAGTCGTAGCGCACCGCCTGGATATAGGCGGCGACCGCCAGCCCGACCGCGCCGATCACGCCGGGGATGATGCCGGCGACGAACATCTTGACCACCGACGTCTCGGCCATCACGGCATAGAGGATCATCGGGATCGACGGGGGGATGATGATGGCGAGGCTCGACGCCGAGGAGCAGATGGCGGCCGAGAACTCCCTGGAATAGCCGCGGGTCTTCATCGCCGGGATCAGGATGGTGCCGAGCGCCGCCACCCCGGCCACCGCCGAGCCGGAGATCTCGGCGAAGAACATCGACGAGCCGATGACCACCATCGCCAGCCCGCCGCGGACGAAACCGAACAGGGCCGAGGCGAAGGCGACCAGCCGGCGCGAGATGCTCGACGCGTTCATGATGGCGCCGGCCAGGATGAACAGCGGGATCGCCAGCAGCGGGAAGTTGGTGGCGCCGTCGAACATCACCAGCGCCGCGTTGACCAGATTGTCGGACCCCTGGATCGCCACGATGGCGGCCATGGCGACGAGGCCGAGCGCGATGGCGACCGGCACGTTGAGCAGGACCAGGGCGAACAGCCCGCTGAGCATGAAGCCGATGGTCATGGGCGCGGTCCTTCCGGATAAGCGGTGGCGCGGGCGAGCGAGGCGGCGCCGCTGGTGGTGGAACGCGGCGGCTGGGGCCGGGCCAGATCGGCGCCCAATGCGTCCTCCAGCTCGTGGTCGACGAAGCCGTGGCCGCGGGCGTCGGCCAGCACCCTGGGCAGGCGCAGCGCTTCCGCGATCATGAACAGCACGGCGCCCACCGGGATGACCGACTGGGTCAGTTGCAGCGGCACCGACGGCAGGCTGACCAGCGTGTCGCCTTCCAGCACCATCAGCACCTCCCAGCCGGTCCAGGCGAGGACGCCGAAGAACAGGAAGACGCAGGCCTCGGCGAACAGCGTCGCCAGCAGGCGGAAGGACGGCGGCATCGCGTTGACCAGTCCGGGGAAGCCGATGTGCGCGCCCTTCAGCGCGGCCAGCGCCGAGCCGTAATAGGTCAGCCACGCCAGCCCGATCGACGCCACTTCGTCGTACCAGGTCAGCGAACTTCCGAAATAGCGGCAGACGAAGCCGGCAATGATGAGCAGGGTCAGGGCGGAAACGAGCAGGATGACGATGGTTTCGAGCATCCACTCGAAGCCGGTGCGCAGACGGTCGAGCATCACGACGGTTTCCCTCCGAAGAGAGTGGCTGAAACTGGGAGGCGGGAAGTGGGCGGCGGCCGATGACCGCCCCCGCTGCGTGCAGGCTTTAGGACTTGCTGGCCAGCGCCTGCGCCTTCTTGATCAGCTCGCCACCCTGCGGAACCTCGTCCTCGAAGCTCTTGTAGATGCCGGCGCTGGCCTTGACGAAGGCGGCCTTGTCCACCTGATTGACCTCCATCCCGGCCTCCTTCAGCTTCTTCAGCAGATCCTCGTCCATTTCGGCGGCGATCTTGTAGACGGTCGGCTGGACTTCCTGCGCCGCCTCGGTCAGCGCCTTCTGGATTTCGGGCGAGAATTTCTTCCAGCTGCGGCCGGCGGTCAGATAGGCCGGGGTGTAGACGTGGTCGCTCATCGACAGGTACTTCTGCACCTCGTAGAAGCGGGCCGGGTAGATCTGGGCCAGCGGGTTTTCCTGGCCGTCCATCACCCCGGTCTGGAGCGCCACGAAGATCTCGGAAAAGGCGAGCGGGCTGGGGTCGGCGCCATAGGCCTTGAACATCTTGACCCGCCACACCCCCTTGGGCACGCGCAGCTTGATGCCCTGGAGATCCTCCGGCCTGGTGATCGGGCGTTTGCTGTTGGTGATCTGGCGGAAGCCGTTCTCCCACACGCCGAGGATGTGGTAGCCGTCCTTTTCCGCCGCCGGCACCAGGATCGGCGTCACGATCTCGTCGCGGATGCGGACCATGTGGTCGCGGTCCTTGACCAGATAGGGCAGTTCGAACAGGCCGAAGACCGGCACCTCCGACGACATGACGGTGGAGGGCAGGGACAGGTCGATGGTGCCGAGCTTCAGCTTCTTCAGCATCTCCGAATCGCCGCCGAGCTGGCTGGAGCCGAAGACCACCACCTTGGCCTTGCCGCCCAGCTTCTCGTTGGCGATGCGGGCGAACTCCTGGCTGGAGCGGTCGAACAGCGATCCCGGCTCGCCGACATGGCCAAGCTTGATTTCGGTCTGCGCCAGCGCCGCGCCCGCCATCAGCGAACCGGCGAACAGGATCGACGCGACCAGCGTCTTGGTGTAGCCCATGACTGTCCCTCCCTTTTTGTTTGGTATCTCGTTGCGTCCTTAGGCGGCGGTGGCGGCCTTCCTTTCCGCCTGCGTGGCGGCTCCGCCCTGCAGGGCGTCCATCGCCGCCTGGGCGCCGCCCTTGCGGTGGGGGATGCCGGCCAGTTCCAGCCCCATCTCCACCCCGCTCAACGTGCCGGCCAGCGTCAGATCGTTGAAGTCGCCGAGATGGCCGATGCGGAACACCCGGCCGGCCAGCTTGCCGAGCCCGGCGCCCAGCGACATGTCGAAACGGTCGAGGATGATGCGGCGCAGCCGGTCGGCGTCATGGCCGTCCGGCAGCAGCACCGCGGTCAGCGAGCTGGAATATTCGGCGGGGTTGAGCGCCAGAACCTCCAGCCCCCAGCCGGTCACGGCGCGGCGCGTCGCCTCGGCATGGCGGTCGTGGCGGGCGAAGACGGCGTCCAGCCCTTCCTCGTGCAGCATGTCGATGGCCTCGACCAGGCCATAGAGCAGGTTGGTCGCCGGCGTGTAGGGGAAGAAGCCGGCCCGGTTCGGACCGGCCATGTCGGCCCAATCCCAGTAGGAGCGCGGCATCCGGTTGCTGCGGCTGGCCGCCATCGCCTTTTCGGAAATGGCGTTGAAGCTCAGCCCCGGCGGCAGCATCAGGCCCTTCTGCGAGCCGCTGACCGTCACGTCGACGCCCCATTCGTCGTGGCGGTAGTCGATGGAGCCCAGCGACGAGATGGTGTCGACCAGCAGCAGCGCCGGGTGGCCGGCGGCGTCGATGGCGTTGCGGATCAGCGGAATGCGGCTGGCGACGCCGGTCGAGGTCTCGTTGTGGACCGCCATCACCGCCTTGATGGTGTGGCCGCGGTCCTCGGCCAGCCGGGCTTCCACCGCGGCCGGGTCGACGCCGTGGCGCCAGTCGCCCGGTATGAAATCGCAGTGGATGCCGAAGCGGTCGGCGAGGTTGCGCCACAGCGTGGCGAAGTGGCCGGTCTCGAACATCAGCACCCGGTCGCCGGGCGACAGGGTATTGACGATCGCCGCTTCCCACGCCCCGGTTCCCGACGCCGGGTAGATCACCACCGGCTGCTCGGTCTTGAAGATCGTCTTGATCCCGTCCAGCGCCTCACGGCCGAGGGCGGCGAAGTCGGGGCCGCGATGGTCGATGGTCGGCCGGTCCATCGCCCGCAGGATGCGGTCGGGCACGTTGGTCGGACCCGGGATTTGCAGGAAATGGCGTCCGCTGCGATGGGCCATGAAGGCTCCTCCTCCCTTATGTCGATGATGCCGTGGTGTCGGTGATGCCCTGGTGTCGGTGACTAGGGGGCAGTATCGGTGCGTCCGATCGGTGCGCGGGATCCGGGCGCAGAGCGGCGACGGCACGCGCAGATTATTGGTTCGCCAACCAAACAAATTTTGCATTCAAATGGCCGGCGCTGCAAACGGTCATTTGCGGCCATGACCTACCCATTTCCGAAAGGGTGCATCGGCAATAGCGCCTATGATGTCGCTGGGTCTCGACAGATTTCCCGCGTTCCCATAAGGATTTTGTTGGTCTGATGGACGATTAGGGCTCGCGCTCCGGTCCGTCGGTCAGCAGGGACGAGTCACCGCAAGGTGAATTTTGAATGCAAAATGACGGTCTGCCGGCGCGATCCAGCCGTGCCATCCGCCGCCGCCATCCGTTTCGGGGGAGCCCACGCCATGCCGCTCGACGACCGCAACGCCCCGCCGCGCCGCGGCTCCCGCATCGGTGACAGCGCCCTGGCCGCCCGCCTGCGCGGCGCCGTGAAGGGGGAGGTGCTGTTCGACCGTTTCGCGCGCGGGCGCTACAGCACCGACGCGTCGATCTACCAGATGGAGCCGGTCGGCGTCGTCGTGCCGCGCGATGCGGAGGATGTGGCGGCGGCGGTCGCCGTCGCGGTGGAGGAGGGGGTGCCGATCCTGCCGCGCGGCGGCGGCACCTCGCAATGCGGGCAGACGGTGAACGAGGCGCTGGTGCTCGACTGCTCCAAGCACCTGAACCGCATCCTGGACGTGAATGCCGGGGCGCGGACGGCGGCGGTGCAGCCGGGCATCGTCCTGGACCATCTGAACAAGGCGCTGAAGCCGCTGGGGCTGTGGTTCCCGGTCGACGTCTCGACCGCGGCGCAGGCGACCATCGGTGGCATGACCGGCAACAACAGCTGCGGCACCCGCTCGCTGCGCTACGGCAACATGGTGCACAATGTCCGCGCCATCAACGCCGTGCTGGCCGACGGCACCCCGCTGCGCTTCGACGGATCCGCCCCGTCGACCGAGCGTCATCGGCAACTCGAAGCCGCGCTGAAGGCTCTGCACGCTCGCGAGGCGGACGAGATCGCCGCCCGCATTCCCGACGTCCGCCGCAAGGTCGGCGGCTACAACATCGAGCGGCTGGGCGGCGACCACCCCAACCTCGCCAAGCTGCTGGTGGGGTCGGAAGGGACGCTGGCCTTCTTCCAGCGCATCGAGCTGGCGCTGGCGCCGCTGCCCCGGCACAAGGTGCTGGGGGTCTGCCACTTCCCGACCTTCCGCAAGGCGATGGAATCGGCGCAGGCGATCGTCGCGCTGAAACCGGCGGCGGTGGAACTGGTCGACCGCAACATGATCGCGCTGGGCCGCGACATCCCGCTGTTCCGCGCCACCATGGACCGCTTCATCGTCGGCGAGCCCGACGCCCTGCTGCTGGTGGAGTTGGCCGGCGAGGACCGTGACGAGGAGATCGCCAACCTTCGCCGGCTGGTCGAGCTGATGGGCGATCTCGGCCTGCCCGGCGCGGTGGTGGAGGCGGTCGATCCGGCCTTCCAGGCGGCGATCTGGGAGGTGCGCAAGGCCGGGCTGAACATCATGATGTCGATGCGGACGGAGGGAAAGCCGGTCTCCTTCATCGAGGATTGCGCCGTCCCGCTGGAGCATCTGGCCGACTACACCGAGCGGCTGACCGAGGTCTTCCTTCGCCACGGCACCACCGGCACCTGGTACGCCCACGCCTCCGAAGGCTGCCTGCATGTCCGTCCGGTCCTGAACCTCAAGCAGGAGTTGGAGGTGCGCAAGATGCGCGCCATCGCCGAGGAGGCCTTCGCCCTCGTGCGCAAATACAAGGGGTCCCATTCCGGCGAGCATGGCGACGGGCTGGTCCGCTCGGAGTTCCACGAGCCGATGTACGGCCGCCGGATCGTCGATGCCTTCCGCGAGGTCAAGACGCTGTTCGATCCGGCCGGTCTGTTCAACCCCGGCAAGATCGTCGATCCGCCGCGCATGGATGACCGCCGCCTGTTCCGCTACAAGCCCGGCTATGGCGCCATGCCGGTCGACACCGCGCTGGACTGGTCGGAGTGGAACGGTTTCCTCGGCGCGGTGGAGATGTGCAACAACAACGGCACCTGCCGGAAGTCCGACCCCGGCGTGATGTGCCCGTCCTACCGCGCAACCCGCGACGAGCAGCATGTCACCCGCGGCCGGGCCAACACGCTGAGGCTGGCGCTGACCGGGCAGCTCGGCCCCGAGGGGCTGGCCGCCGACGGGGTGATGGAGGCGCTGGACCTCTGCGTCGGCTGCAAGGGCTGCAAGCGCGAATGCCCGACCGGCGTCGACATGGCGAAGATGAAGATCGAGGTGCTGGCCCAGCGCCTCAGGCACGGTGCCCGCCTGTCGCTGCGCGACCGGCTGGTCGCGTGGCTGCCGCGCTACGCCCCGGCGCTGTCGGCCGCCGCCCCCCTGCTGAACCTGCACGGGCGGATCCCCGGCCTGCCGGCGCTGACGGAGCGGCTGCTCGGGCTCAGCCGCCACCGGTCGCTGCCGCGCTGGCACCCAACGCCGTTCCGCCACCCCGAAATCCCGAAAGCCGGCGCGGCCGGCGAGGTGGTTCTGTTCGCCGATACCTTCAATCGCTGGTTCGAGTCCGACAACGCCCGCGCGGCGGTCCGCGTGCTGGAGGCGGCGGGCTACACCGTCCACGCCGCAACACCGGCCGACGGCGGCCGGCCGCTGTGCTGCGGCCGGACCTTCCTCGCCGCCGGTCTGGTCGAGCAGGCGCGGGCGGAGCAATGGCGCGTGGTCGAGGCGCTGATGCCCTACGTCGAACGTGGGGTCCCGATCGTCGGGCTGGAGCCGTCCTGCCTGCTGACCCTGCGCGACGAGATCACGGCGGTGCTGCCCGGACAGGAATATGCCCGCATCGCCGACCACGCTCTGCTGTTCGAGGAGTTCCTCGACCGCGAGCACGCCGCCGGCCGGCTGACCCTGCCGCTGAAGCCGCTGGCGGTGCGCAAGGCGCTGGTGCATGGCCATTGCCATCAGAAGGCGATGGGCGCGCTGCCGCCCGTGGAAAGAGTTCTGAAGCTGATCCCGGACCTTGAGGTTTCGGTGCTACAATCCACCTGTTGCGGAATGGCCGGGGCCTTCGGCTATCAGGCGGAACATCACGAGGTGTCGATGAGGATGGGAGAACTCGACCTGCTGCCGGCGGTGCGCGCCGCTGATGCGGACACCATCCTGGTGGCCGACGGGACGAGTTGCCGCCACCAGATCCAGGACGGCGCCGGCCGGCGGGCGGTGCATGTCGCCCTTGTACTGGAACAGGCGTTGGAGCAGGTGCCGGCGGACCGGACGGCTGCGGTGGGGGGAAGACCGGAATGACGCTGATCGACCGCAGCAGCCTCCATGCCGAGGTCGTCGCCCGGCTGCGCACCGCCATCGTCGACGGCGATCTGTCGCCCGGTTCGCGCATCAACGAGCGCGAACTGTGCGAGCGCTTCGGCGTGTCGCGCACCCCGCTGCGCGAGGCGTTGAAGGTGATGGCCAGCGAGGGGCTGGTGCTGCTGCTGCCCAACCGCGGCGCCCGTGTCGCCACCCTGACGCGGGCGGACATTGAGGACACCTTCACGGTGATGGCCTGCCTGGAAGCGCTGTCCGGCGAACTGGCCTGCGCCCACATCACCGAGGAACAGATCGCCGAGCTGCGCGCCCTGCATTACGAGATGCTGGCCCACCATGCCCGCCGCGACCTGCAGGCCTATTACCGGCTGAACGAGCGCATCCACCACATGATCCTGACGGCGTCGAACAACCCGGTGCTGATCGCCACCCACGCCGGCCTGGCGCTGCGCATCCGTCGCGCCCGCTACGTCGCCGACATGCCGCGCGACTGGTGGGACCAGGCGGTGCGCGAGCATGAACAGATCCTGGACGCCCTGGTCCGGCGGGACGGTGCCGCCATCGCGATCCTGTTGCGCCAGCATCTGGAGCGCAAGATCGACATCATGGCCGATTCGGCGGGGATGGCGCCGTCGGATGCCGACGCCGCGAAAACCTCGTCGGCCGCCTGAGAAACCGTGGGCTTTGTCACGAAAACGGAGGCGGCGGGGAGCGGGCTCCGGTTTTGTGACGGGCCCCGGCTGCGGCGGTCGCCGCCTATCTGCCGGCCTTGATAACGAACGTGTCGGCGTAGTTCTCTTTCATGAAATTGATGAAATTATCGCGGAACTGCCGCGTGTGCGCGTGGGCCAGCTCGTCGGCCTGATCGACGTTTCTTGTTTCGATGGCTTCGATCATCGCGTGATGATCGCCGGTCAACAGATAGGCGTCGGTCGTCCTTTCGATGAAGTCGAAATGCATGTGAAGCATGCGCCGGCCCTGGTTGAGCAGCCGGTCGTAGAAGGACGCCAGATACGGATTCTTGCCGGCCACCGCGATGGCCATGTGAAAGTCCCGGTTCATCTCGGACATCTGCAGGTGATCGCCGGACTTCACCGCCTTCTCGAATGACACCTGGGCCGCCTTGATGTTCACCAGGTCGTCCTCGGTGCGCAATGCGGCGGCGAGACGCGTGACCATGCGTTGGGCGACGTCCAGCGCCTCCACGTATTTCGGGAAGGTGGCGATCTCGATGGGCGCCACGATCGTGCTGCGGTTGGGGAGGGTGACGACAAGCTCCTCGCCGGCCAGCCGGATCAGCGCCTCGCGGATCGGAGAGCGCGACATCTCGAAACGATCCGCGAGCGCGGTCTCGTCCAACAGGTGACCGGGCCGAAGCGCCAGCGTGAGGATGTCCATTCTGAGGGCGTCATACACGCTCCGCCAGCCGGTGCCCTTGGCTCGTTTGGTTTCACTATCCCACGTCATCCCCGGCCCCTTTGCGTGCATCGGCAATCTGGTTGGCATCCCAACCATATCGACCGCCAGCCGTCGTGTCGACACGTTGTTTTTTCTGTTTGACACACTGACAGTGTCAGTCTCATAGTCCGCTTTGTCGGCACGCTGTCGACAGAAACCCCGCAGAATCATCCATTCCGTTTCACCCCTTCCTGGGTCATGCGGCGCATGAAAGGAATTTGGCGATGATGTCGAAAGCGATTGCTCCTGCTCTCAAAGGTTTCGCGGTCCTGGCCTTCTGCGCTGCCATGTCCAGCGCGGCCCATGCCCAAACTGCCGAGGGCTACTGGCAGAAGGTCCAGAAATCCGGCACCTTGCGCTGTGGTGCCGCCGTTGCGGCGCCCTATGTGATGCGCGATCCGGCGACCGGCGAATATTCCGGATTCTTTTCCGATCTCTGCCGGCAGTTCGCCGATGTCCTGAAGGTGAAGCCGAAATTCGTCGACAGCACTTGGGACAACCTCGTCGCCGGGCTTCAGGCGGGCAAATGGGACATGGCGCTGGCGCTCAACCGCACGCCGGTGCGGGCGATGGCGGTGAATTTTTCGATTGCCGCCATGCAGTACGAGATCTCGCTCGCCTACAACAAGCAGAACACCAAGCTGCCGAAGGCGCCGAAGTCGATTGCCGACATCGACAAGCCCGGTGTGACGCTGGCGGTCATGTCCGGCACTTCGCAGGACAAAGCGATCTCGGCGGCGGTGAAGCAGGCCCAGGTGCTGCGCCTGCCCGGAAACGACGAAACGCGGTTGGCGGTGATGTCGAAGCGCGCCGACCTGCTGGTCGACGCATCCGACAGCAACCAGCTGTTCCTCCAGTCGAACCCCGATTGGGCCGCGGTGATGAATCCGGTTCCGGCGCTGGCCAAGCAGGGCGTCGCCTTCGGTCTGCCGGCGCAGCTGTCCTATTCCGACATCGAGGTCGTGAACATCTTTCTGGAGGAAAAGGTCGCCACCGGTCAGGTCGAAGAGCTGATCCGCAAGGCCGTGGACGAGGTCATCAAGGCCGGCAAGTGAGAGCGGGGCAGGGGCCGCGCGGCGCGTGCGGTTCCCCACCGCAACCAGGCAATTCCTGAAGATCGCGAGACGAAGCCGTGACCCAATCCTCCCCCGCCTCTCTCCTTCAGACCGATGGCCAGAACGATGGCCGGCCCGGCATGCTGCGGGACGTCCCCGCCGCCGGGACGGCCGCCCCCCTCGTCCAAGTCCGGAATCTCCACAAGGGCTTCGGTCCGAACATCCGCGTCCTCAAAGGCCTGTCGATCGATATGCAGGCGGGCGAGCGCGTGGTCGTCATCGGCCCCAGCGGCGGCGGCAAGAGCACGCTGCTGCGGGTGCTGATGGGGCTGGAGCAGATCGACGAGGGGAGCATCCGGTTCGCCGGCAAGCCGTACATCGAGGCCGGCCCGGCGGGGCGTCGCACGACGATCGACACGATCGTCCGGCGCCAGATCGGCATGGTCTTCCAGCATTACACGCTGTTCCCGCACCTGAACATCCTCAACAACCTGATCCTGGCGCCCTGCAAGGTGCATGGCGAGGACAAGGCGGCGGCGACAGTGCGCGCCCGCGCCCTATTGGCCCGTTTCGGGCTGGAGGCGAAGGCGGAAGCCTATCCGAACCACCTGTCCGGCGGGCAGAAGCAGCGCGTCGCCATCGCCCGCGCGCTGATGCTCGACCCCAAGCTGATGCTGTTCGACGAGGTGACGTCGGCGCTGGACCCGGAGCTGGTGGCGGAGGTCGAGCAGGTCATCCTGCAGTTGGCCCAGCAGGACATGCCGATGGTGATCGTGACCCACGACATGTGGTTCGCCAAGAACATCGCGTCCCGCGTGATCTTCTGTGCCGGTGGCGTCGTCGTCGAGGACGGTCCGCCCGGACAGGTTCTGGGCTCGCCGCGGGAGGAGAGGACCAGGGAGTTCATCGACCGTGTCTTCCACATCCGTTGACGGAAGGGTGATGGCATGGACTACACATTCGACTTCCATTCAGTGCTCTCCAACACCGACGTCCTGATCGACGGGCTGCTGGTGACGCTGGAGCTGACGATCGCCGCCAACCTGGTGGGGCTCGTCCTGGGGTTCGGCGTGGCGCTGCTGACGACCAGCCCGATTTTCCCGGTCCGCATGCTCAGCATGCTGTTCGTCGAGTTCTTCCGCTGCACGCCGGCGATCGTCCAGATCATCTGGTTCTTCTACTGCGTGCCGATCCTGTTCGACGTGTACATCGACTCCATCACCATGGGCATCGTCGCGCTGGGGCTGAACCTGACGGCCTTCAACGCCGAAGCCTATCGGGCCTCGATCCAGTCGGTGGCGCGCGAGCAGATGGACGCCAGCGTGGCGCTCGGTTTCAACCCGGTGCAGAGGACGCTGTACATCATCCTGCCCAACGCGCTGCGGCTGTCGATGCCGGTGCTGGTCACCAACGGCATCGGCACCTTCCAGCAGAGCGCTCTGGTGGCGCTGGTCGCTGTGCAGGACCTGATGTATGCGGGCAAGTCGCTGGCGACCCAGACCTACCGCCCGATCGAAACCTTCACCGCCATGGCGCTGGTCTATTTCGTCATCTCGTTCGTGGTCGCCCAGTGCGTGGAGTATGCCGCGCGCCGCTACGAACCCACCTCCCGCTGAGGAGAGGCCGTCCCATGACCTTCGATTTCGCCATCGTGCTGCGGTTCAAGGAAGCCCTGCTTCTCGGCCTTTGGACCACGCTGCAGCTGACGGTCATCTGCGTCGTGCTGGGCAGCCTGCTCGGCTTCCTCGTGGGCATGGCGCGCAGCGCGAACAGCCCCTTCATCCGGGTTCCCGCCCGTGCCTATGTCGAGGTTTTCCGCGGCACGCCGGTGATCGTGCAGCTGTTCTGGTTCTTCTTCTGCCTGCCGCTGGTCATCGGGATGGAGGTCCCCAACATCGTCGCCGGGATCATCGCGCTGACCCTGTATATGGGCGCCATCACCAGCGAGACCTTCCGCGCGTCGCTGAAGTCGATCAGCCGCGAGCAGTACGACGCCTGCACGGCGCTGGGCCTGCCGCACGCGACGCAGGTGGTGCATGTGGTCCTGCCGCAGGCCCTGCTGCGCGCCGCCCCGACCCTGCTGTCCAACTGCGTCAGCCTGTTCAAGGAAAGCGCGCTGCTGTCCGCGGTCGGCATGGCCGATCTGATGTTCATCGGCCAGAACATCTCCAACAACACCGCGCGGCCGGTCGAGGTGCTGACCGTCGTCGCCCTGATCTACTTCGCCATCGCGTTCCCGCTGACCCGCGTCGTGACGCGGTTCGAATCGCGGGTCCTCGCGAAGCTGTCCGCCTGACGCCATCCCCCTGGACCGCGCGTCCGGACCATCAGAACAACCCATCCAGGAGTGTTTTTCCCATGAAGCTCAAAGGCGTCATGCCCGCCCTCGTCACCCCGTTCGACGACCAGGGCAAGATCGACTTCCACCGCTTCGAAAAGCTGCTGACCAAGCTGCGCGACGACGGCGTCAAGGGCTGGGTCCCCTGCGGCTCCACCGGCGAATACAACGCCCTGACCGCCGACGAACGCCTGTCGGTCCTGCAATTCGTCGCCGAGTTCGCCAACAAGGACGAGTTGCTGATCGCCGGCACCAATGCCGGGTCGACCTGGGAAGTGATCGAGCACACCAAGCGCGCCCGCGACGCCGGTTACGGCACGGTCCTGCTGTCCGCGCCCTTCTACGCCACCCCGGCGCCGGACGAGCTGATCGCCCATTACCGCTCGGTGCTGGACGCCGTCGATGTGGAGATCGTGCTGTACAATTACCCGCCGAAGGTCGGCGTCGAGGTCGGCATGGCGGTGCTGGAGGCCTTCGCCGACGAACCGCGCGTCATCGGCATCAAGGAATCGAGCGGCAACCTGCTGCGCGCCATCGACATCCGCAGCCGGTTCGGCGACCGTTATCAGGTCACCAACGGGTCGGACGACCAGACGCTGGACTTCTACCTGTGGGGCGCCACCTCGTGGATCTGCGGTCCGGCGAACTGTATGGCGCGAGCCTGCGTCGATCTGGTCAACACCATCGAGGCCGGCGACTGGCTGGCGGCGCGCGACAAGATGCAGGTGATCTACGGCGCCATGTCCAGCCTGGAAAGCGGCAAGTTCGTGCAGAAGGTCAAGTATGGCTGCGAGTTGGCCGGTACGCCGGTCGGCGTCGGCCGCAAGCCTCTCCTGCCGCTGACCGACCAGGAGAGGGCGGCGTTCAAGAAGGCGATGGAACCCGTTCTGGGCTGAGGATGACGATGGCTTCGGATAGAGGGGAACAGAGGCCGATCGTCGTGGTGGGCGCCGGGATCATCGGCGCCGCCATCGCCTTCGAGCTGCGCCGCCGCGGGGAGGATGTCGTCCTGGTCGACCGGGACTCCCCCGGCCGGGGCGCCTCCTACGGCAACATGGCGAGCATCGCCGTGACGGAGTTCATGCCGGCCTCCCGCCCGTCGATGTGGGCGCAGCTGCCGCGCTGGCTGCTCGACCCGGAGGGGCCGGTGCGGCTTCGCCCGGCCTATCTGGGCAAGCTGACGCCCTGGTTCCTGCGCTTCGTGCTGGCCAGCCGGCCGTCGCGCGTGCGGGCGCTGGAGGCGGCGGGGGCGGTGCTGTGCGGCCGCGTCTATGAGGACCTGCTGCCGTTCCTGGCGGCGGCCGGCGCCGCGGACGTGCTGAGCGAGGAGGGCTGCCTCAGCCTCTATGCCGACGATGCGGAGTTCGCCGCCGACCGCGAGCACATCGAGGTGGTGGAGTGCTTCGGCTTTCCCCATCGCCTGCTGAGCGGCGAGGAGCTGCGGGCGCTGGAGCCGGCGATCAGCGACCGCATCGGCCGGGCGGTGCTGTTCCCGCAGAACCGCTCCGTCCGCGACCCGTACCGGCTGGTGCTGACCCTGGTGGACCGGTTCCTGGCCGACGGTGGGCGGACCGAAACCGGCGAGGTGGCGGAGTTCGAGCGGGACGGCGGCACTGGGGCTGTCCGGGCGCTGCGGCTGCGGGATGGGCGCCGGATCGCCACCGGCCGGGTGGTGCTGGCGGCCGGCGCCTTCACCGGCCGGCTGTCGCGCCGCCTGGGCGAGCCGATCCCGCTGGAGACCGAGCGCGGCTATCACACCCAGATCGCCGATCCCGGCATCGCGATGCGCCATTCCATCATCTGGCCGGCGCGCGCCTTCATGGTGACGCCGACCGCGGGCGGCATCCGGGTCGGCGGCACGGTGGAGATGGCCGGGCTGGATGCGCTGCCCGACTACCGCCGCGCCCGCGTGCTGGTCAAGCGCGCGCGGGAGGCGCTGCCGGGCCTGAAGACGGACGGGGCATCGGAATGGATGGGCCACCGCCCGGCGTTGCCCGACACGGTTCCGGTCATCGGCCCGTCGGCGCGGGTGCCCGGCCTGTTCTACGCCACCGGCCATGGGCATCTCGGCCTGACCTATTCGGCGACGACGGCGCGCCTGATCGGCGATCTGGTGTCCGGGGCGCCGCCGCCGATCGACATGACGCCCTATCGCGTCAACCGGTTCTGAACGACTGACGGCGGCCCGGATGCCGGACGCCCGTAGACACCGAGGTGGGAGACACCGACATGCGTGACCAGCTTTTTATCGCCGGGCACTGGACCCCGGCGGCCAGAGGAGGATGCCTCCCGGTCATCAACCCGGCGACCGAGGAGGTCATCCACCATGTGGCGGCGGCGACGGCCGAGGATGTCCACGCCGCCGTCAACGCTGCCCACACCGCCTTCGAGCATGGTCCCTGGCGCCGGATGTCGGGGGCGGAGCGCGCCGGCTACCTGCGCCGGATCGCCGCCGCCATCCGCGACCGCCAGGACGCGCTGGCGCGGCTGGAGGTGCTGGACAACGGCAAGCCGCTGGCGGAAGCGGCCTGGGACATCGCCGACGCCGCCGGCTGCTTTGACTTCTACGCCGATCTGGCGGAGGAACTGGACGGCGCCGTCGAGACGATTGCGCTGGCCGATGCGCGCTTCACCTCCAAGGCGGTCCGCGAACCGGTCGGCGTGGCCGGGGCGATCATTCCCTGGAACTACCCGCTGCTGATGGCGGCGTGGAAGGTGGCGCCGGCGCTGGCGGCGGGCTGCACGATGGTGCTGAAGCCGTCCGAACTGACGTCGCTGACGGCGCTGGAACTGGGCGATATTGCCCAGAGCGTTCAGTTGCCGCCAGGGGTGCTGAACATCGTCACCGGCACCGGTCCGGACGCCGGACAGCCGCTCTGCGACCATCCCGGTGTCGACAAGCTGGCCTTCACCGGATCGGTTCCCACCGGATCAAAGATCATGGCTGCCGCCGCCCGTGACATCAAACGGGTCAGCCTGGAGCTGGGCGGCAAATCGCCCTTCATCGTCTTCGACGATTCCGATGTCGAGAAGGCGGTGGAGTGGATCCTGTTCGGCATCTTCTGGAACCAGGGTCAGGTCTGCTCCGCCACCTCGCGCCTGCTGGTGCAGGACGGCATCCATGACCGGCTGATCGACCGGCTGGTGCAGGAAACCGCGCGCATCCGCATCGGCAATGGGCTGGAGGACGGAACGCTGCTGGGACCGCTGGTCTCTAAGGGGCAGTTCGACAAGGTGCTGGCGATGATCGACCGCGCGCGCCAGCAGGGCGCCAGGGTCGCGGTCGGCGGCGGCCGGGCGGAAGGCTTCGAGGCCGGCTACTTCCTCCAGCCGACGGTGCTGCTCGACACCCCGCTCGACAGCGAGGCGTGGCGGGAGGAGATCTTCGGGCCGGTGCTGTCCGTTCGCCGCTTCAGCGATGAGGACGAGGCGGTGCAGCTTGCCAACGACAGCCGCTTCGGTCTGGCGGCGGCGGTGATGTCGGCCGACGATGCGCGGGCCGAGCGTGTCGCGGCGGCCCTGCGCGCCGGCATCGTCTGGATCAACTGTTCCCAGCCGACCTTCACCGAGGCGCCCTGGGGCGGCTACAAACAGTCGGGCATCGGCCGCGAGCTGGGACGCTGGGGGTTGGCGAACTACCTGGAAACCAAGCAGATCACCCGCTTCGTCAGCGACGAGCCCTGGGGCTGGTACATCAAGTGACGGGAGGCACCACCATGAACTGGGAACGCTCGCTCAAGCTCGTCCAGGTTCATTGCCAGGGCGAGATCGGCAAGGTGATCGTCGACGGCGCGCCGGAGATTCCCGGTCGCACCATGCTCGACAAGATGAACCACATCAACAGCGTGGACGACAGCCTGCGCCGCTTCGTCACCTTCGAGCCGCGCGCCGCCGTGCACATGTCGACCAACCTGCTGGTGGCGCCGACCCGCCCGGATGCCGACGCCGGCTTCATCGTGCTGCAGGCAGACCGCGCCCACCCGATGTCGGGCAGCAACTGCATCTGCGTGGTCACGGCGCTGCTGGAAAGCGGCTGGGTGCCGATGACGGAGCCCGAAACATTGGTGCGGCTGGACACGCCGGCCGGTCTGATCACCGTGCGGGCCCGCTGCAAGGACGGCCGCTGCCTGTCGGTCAGCCTCGACAACGTGCCGTGCTTCGTCGAGGCGCTCGACCGGCCGGTCGGCACCGCCCGCTGGGGCAGGATTAAGGTCGATGTCGCTTTCGGCGGCGTCTATTACGCCATCGTCGATGTCGGCCAGACCGGCCTGACCATCACGCCGGGTCAGGCCCGCGAACTGGCGGAGGCCGGTATAGCGCTGAAGGAGCTGCTGGTCCAAAGCGTGCGCGTGCAGCACCCGACCCTGCCGGGTGTGGACGAGATCGCCTATGTCATGTTCCGCAGCCAGGAGGCCGATGGTGCCGTGCGCACCTGCACGACGCTGAAGCCGGGCCGGGTGGACCGTTCCCCTTGCGGCACCGGCAGTTCCGCCAATCTCGCGACTCTGCATGCCCGCGGTCTGGTGACGGTGGGCGACAACCGGCGCTCCCGCTCCATCATCGGCGGCGAGTTCCTTGTGGAAGCGGTGGGCGAGACGACGGTCGGCGACTGCAAGGCGGTGCTGCCCCGCGTCACCGGCCAGGGATACGTCTATGGCCGCGAGGAACTGCGGATGGACCCGTCCGACCCGTTTCCGGCTGGCTTCGCCTTGTCCGACAGCTGGGGGCCGCAGGTGCATCTGCTTGGCTGAGGCCTGACCCACATTCGCCCGTCGGTCGTCGTCTCCCGATCGGCGTTCCAGCACCGGGAATTTCCAGATGATTCCTCTTTCATCGCCACTCGCCGGGCAGACCGTCCTGGTGACGGGAGCCTCCGGCGGCATCGGTGCCGCCATCGTCGAGCGTCTGGCGGCGGAGGGTGCGCGTCCTGTTGTCCGCTATGGGCGCGACCGTAACAAGGCTCAGGCCCTGCTCGACCGGATCGGCGGCAAGGACGCGGCGGTCGCCGACATTCCGATCCGCGAGATGGCCGAGCCGTCTGTCCTGGAGAAATCCACACACCGATGCTTGAAAGCGGTTTGAAGCGGTCCGGCCGCAGCGTGGCCGACCTCGATCGGCTGGTCCCCTTCGGGCGGATCGGCAAGCCGGAGGAAGTGACGGCCCTGGTGTTTCTGGCATCCGACGAAGCGCCGTTCATCTGCGGCTCGCTGGTGGAGATCACCGGCGCGCGGCCCGTCGCCTGACGAACGCCTGCGAGGGCTTACATTGTGGGGGTAGGGGAGAACGGGTTGCACGTTCGGGGCTGAACCGCGCCGTCGATGCGCGTGGGCAGACGATCGACTTTCTGCTCAGCGCCAAGCGCGATGCCGCCGCTAGGCGTTTCTTCCGCAAGGCGCTGAAGAAGGACGGCGAGCTGTGGCGCTTCGCCAAGCTCCGTCAGGTCAAGCATCTCAATAACATTGTCGAATGGGATCACCGTCGCATCAAGCTGTTGGTCCGGCCGGAGCTCGGGTTCAAGAGCGTCCACACCGCGCGTCGGACGATCGCCGGCTGCGAGAGCCTGGCGATGGTGCGCAAAAGGGCATGTCGCTGCCATGCCCGCCAACGACATGCCCGTCCAGGCCGCCGCAGCAGCACTCCGCGCCTGCCCTCAAACTTTGCAGCGGAACCGCAATCCCCACCTCCAATCCGATGTTGGCGCGTGAGCTGACGCATCAGGACTCCGCCCTCAAGCCGATTTGCGCGCCAAAGTCTGCCTCCGCTCTTCCGAACCCTCCCACCACGCCACGCATACCTCTTGGGTATGGAAACAGGACTCAATCGGTTTTGGACACTGACGGTCCTTTACGACGATGATCAGTCCGGAAAACTCTGAAGCTACACAAACGCACGGATTTGGGGATGTTCGCGTGACGAAAATCGAGCGGGTCGAAACCTTCATTCTGGATCTGCCGACCATCCGCCAGCATGTCCTGGCGATGGCGACCATGCGAACGCAATCGGTCGCGATCGTCCGCATCACCGCGTCCGACGGCGTCGTCGGCTGGGGCGAAGGGGCGACCATCGGCGGCTTGAGCTATGGCGAGGAATCCGTCGAGGGTATGGTGCTGGCCATCGACACCTACATGACGCCGTTGCTGATCGGCCAGGACGCCGAGCGGGTCGGTGCGGCGATGGCGCGGATCGATGCCTTCGTCCAAGGCAACAACACGGCCAAATGCGCGGTCGAGACGGCGCTTCAGGACGGGGCGGCCCGGCGGCTGGGCGTATCGCTGGCCAATCTGTTCGGCGGGCGGGTGCGCGACCGGCTGCCCTGCGCCTGGACGCTGGCGAGCGGGCAGTCCGATCTCGATATTGCCGAGGCCGAGCGACTGCTCGATGCCCGCCGCCACAACATCTTCAAACTGAAAATCGGCAAGCGCGCGCTGGCCGACGACATCGCCCATATCGCCGCGATCAAGCGCGCGCTGGGCGACCGCGCCAGCGTCCGGGTCGACGTCAACCAAGCCTGGAGCGTCACCGACGCCCGGCGTGGGCTGGCGGCGCTGGCCGACGCCGGGGCCGATCTCGTCGAACAGCCGGTGGGCCGCCGGCATCTGCCGGCGCTCGCCCGCCTGACCCAGGATTTTCCCATCGCCGTGATGGCCGACGAGATCCTGCGCGGCGCCGAAGACGCCTTCCGTGTCGCCGCCGCTGCCGGGGCCGACGCCTTCTCGGTCAAGCTCGCCCAATCGGGCGGCGTCGGTCCGGCGGCGAAGGTCGCGGCCATCGCCGAGGCGGCGGGGATCGGCATCTATGGCGGCACCATGATCGAAACCGGGGTGGGGACGGCGGCGGCGGCCCAGCTGTTCGCCACGTTGCCCCGGCTGGACTGGGGAACCGAGCTGTTCGGCCCCCTGCTGTTCACCGACGATTTTCTCACCGCCCCGCTGCGTTACGAGGAGTTCGCCCTGGTCGTGCCGGACGGGCCGGGCATCGGCGTCGACATCGACCCCGACCGGCTGGACGCCCTGCGCCGCGATCGTCCGCGCAGCCATCACCCCACCCTTACCATCACCCCAGCGGCCATCCCTCAAGCCGGAGAGTGACCCAATGCTGTTCCATGTGACGATGACCGTGCGCCTGCCGGCCGACATGCCGGCGGACGACGCGGCCGACCTGAAGGCGCGCGAGAAGGCCATCGCCGCCGACCTGCAACGCGGCGGCAAATGGCGCCATCTGTGGCGCGTTGCCGGCGCCTACGCCAATGTCAGCATCTTCGACGTCGCCGACAATGCCGAGCTGCACGACATCCTGACCGGACTGCCCTTGTTCCCCTACATGGACATCGACGTAACGCCGCTTTGCCGTCATCCCTCCTCGGTCCGCGACGGCGACGCCTGACAGTCCCTTCACGAATCCGCTCCCCAGCCCCTCACGCCACCAACAAACAAGTTCAAAGGGAGACTCCCATGCAGGCCAAGGAAATCGATGCGCTGCTGACGCGCTTCACCCAGGTCACGCCCGGCAAGACGCCCAACCCGCGGGTCAAGGCGATCGTCGACCGCATCGTCCGCGACCTGTTCGTCACCATGAACGAATTCGACGTCACCCCGGACGAATTCTGGACCGCCTGCAACTACTTGACCGAGTTGGGCAAGAACAACGAAGCCGGGCTGCTGGCCCCGGGCCTGGGCTTCGAGCACTTCATCGACCTGCTGGTCGAGGAGCGCGAGAGCGCCGCCGGCCTGAACGAGAACGGCACCCCGCGCACCATCGAAGGCCCGCTGTATGTGGCCGGCGCCCCGGTGCACCAGGGCAGCGCCCGCATCGACGACGGGCTGGACACCGAGGCGGAGCCGCTCTTCATGTCGGGTGTCGTGCGCGACGCCTCGGGCAAGCCGATCCCGAACGCGGTGGTCGAGGTCTGGCATGCCAATTCCAAGGGCAACTATTCGATCTTCGACAGCTCGCAGACGCCCTTCAACAACCGTGGAACCATCCAGACCGGTGCCGACGGGCGCTATTCCTTCCAGTCGATCATGCCGTCGGGCTATGCCTGCCCGCCGGGCAGCAGCACGCTGCAGCTGCTGGACCTGCTGGGCCGCCACGGCGCCCGTCCCGCCCACATCCACTTCTTCGTCAGCGCCCCCGGCTATCGCAAGCTAACGACGCAGATCAACATCAAGGGCGATCCGCTGATCGACGACGATTTCGCCTTCGCCACCCGCGACGGTCTGGTGCCCGAGATTCGCCGCATCGACGATCCGGCGGCGATTGAAGCCCGTGGCGTGAACCGTCCCTTCGCCGAGATCGGCTTCGACTTCCGTCTGGTCGAGGCGCGCGACGGTTTGCCGACCGACGTGATCGAGCGCGCGCGCGTCTCCGCCTGAGCGCTTCAAGCGCAAGCCGTCCGATCGAGGAACCACCCCCGCCAGCCCTGGCGGGGGCGTCCCCGTTTCGGAAGCCGGCATCCGGTATAAGATTTGCTTAGAGTCCGCATCGCTGCGAGGATTGTCCACAGCCAGGAGGATGCGTCGCCATGGACATGAGTGCCGCCTTGTCTGCCTTGAACGGGCCGTCCTTCAATGCATCGGCGCTACGGCTGTGCCGCGTCTTCGAGACGCCGGATCTGGACGATGCCCGCGAGCGGATTTCCAAGGTGATGCAGCCGCACAGCCTGATGGCCTGCGGACGGTCGAACGGCCAGCCCTCGCACATGGATTTCATGGCAATGAAGGGCATGGGGATCGGCACGATCAAGTTCGGTCAGGCCTCCATCGCCGTGCCGCCGCTGGACGATTACTATCTTGCCATCCTCTGCGTCAGCGGCGGCGCCGAAATCCGCATCGAGCGCGACATTTTCACCGTGGACCGTTTCAACGGCGTGCTCTGTTCGCCGGGAAGCCCAATTGCCGGGCAGTTCTCGCCCGATTGCGAGCAGCTTGTGCTCAAAATCGCGCGCACCCGGCTGGCGGCCTTCAACGGGCCGCGTCCGGTGCGGCTGGCGGCAAGGCTGGATTTGCGCAGCCCCCGGCTGACGCCGCTGCTGGTGGCGCTGCGCGGGGTGATCGGCGATCCGGCCACCGTGCGGCTGATCCGGGACGACGCCCTGGTGGCTGCGGAGTATGAGCAGCTCTTCCTGCGGCTGCTGCTGGCCGGTCAGGACATTGCGGAGACGGATGACCGGCCGCAGGGGCCGCGGCCGGTGTCGGTTCATCGCGCCATCGCCTATCTGCGGGAAAATTCCGCCGCCGCGATCACGCTGGCCGACATCGCCCAGGCGGCCGGAGTCCCGGAACGCACGCTGCACGATGCCTTCAAGCGCTTCGAAGGCGTCAGCCCGCTGCGCTATCTGCGCAACCTGCGCCTGGACGATGTCCATGCGAAGCTGCGCACCGGCGGAGGTGGCGGGGACGCCAGCGTTACGGCCATCGCGCTGAATGCCGGCTTCACCCATCTGAGCCGCTTCGCCCAGGATTACGCGGAGCGCTTCGGCGAGCGGCCGTCCGACACCCTGCGCCGGGGCTGCACCTGACGGCGGTCGCTCTCCCCCGACGTCTCAGATGTGCAGGTAGGTTTCCTGGATGTCGGCTGCCCGGCCCAGCTCCGTGCTTGTGCCGCTCCACACCGTGCGGCCCTTCTCGATCACCGCGCAGGCGTCGGCGAGGCGAAGCACCGCCGACAGGTTCTTGTCGACCAGAAGAATGGACTGGCCCTCGCGCTTCAGCGTCTCCAGCACCGCCCAGATCTCGGCGCGGATGACCGGGGCCAGCCCCTCGGTCGCTTCGTCGAGGATCAGCAGGCGCGGGTTGGTCATCAGCGCCCGGCCGATCGCCAGCATCTGCTGCTCGCCGCCCGACAGGCGGTTGCCGAGGTTGCGGCGGCGTTCGCGCAGGCGGGGGAACAGCTCCCACACCGCCTCCAGCGTCCAGCGCGCAGCCCCGGTGCCTGGGCCGTCGCCACGGGTGGTGGCGGTGGCGACGAGGTTCTCCTCCACCGTCAGGGTCGGGAAGATCTGGCGGCCTTCCGGCACCAGCCCGACCCCCAGCCGTGCCACCCGGTGCGGCGGCATGCGGTCGATGCCCCGGCCGGCGAAGCTGATGCCGCCGCCCCAGCGCGGGATCAGCCCCATGACGGCCGAGATGGTCGTGGTCTTGCCCATGCCGTTGCGCCCCATCAGCGCCAGCACCTGCCCGGCCTCGATGGAGAGCGACACGTCGAACAGCACCTGGCTCTGGCCGTAGCCCGCCGTGAGATTGTCGATTTTCAGCATCACGCCAGCGCGTCCTCTCCAAGATAGGCGGTGCGGACTTCCGGATGGCCGCGGATCTCGTCCACCGTGCCGGTGACGATGACCCGGCCATAGACCAGGACCGAGATGCGGTCGGCCAGGGCGAACACCGCCTGCATGTCATGCTCGACCAGCAGGATGCCGTAGCGGCTGCGCAACCCGCGCAGGATGTCGATCAGCCGCTCCGTCTCCTCCGGTCCGGCCCCGGCCAGCGGCTCGTCGAGCAGCAGCAGGCGCGGGTTCATCGCGATGGCGATGGCGAGTTCGAGCTGGCGCTTCTCGCCGTGCGACAGGGCGGCGGCGCTGCGGTCTGCGACCCTGCCCAGCCCGACAATGTCCAGTGCCGCCCGCGCCTCCCCGTTCAGCGCGGCCTCGCCCGCCACCGGGCGCAGGAACCGGAAGGAGGAGCCGCTGTGCGCCTGCACCGCCAGCGCCACATTTTCCAGCGCGGTGAAGCCCGGCACGATGCTGGTGATCTGGAAGCTGCGGGCCAGCCCCAGCCGGGCGCGGCGTTCGAAGGGCAGGGCAGTCACGTCCTGGCCGGCGAAGCGGATGGTTCCGCGGTCGGGACGCAGGGTGCCGCTGATCTGGTGGATCAGCGTGGTCTTGCCCGCCCCGTTCGGGCCGATGATCGCATGGATCTCCCCCGGCAGGACGCTCAGCGACACGTCGGCGGTCACGGTCAGCGCGCCGAAATTCTTGCTCAGGCCGCGCAGTTCCAGCAACGGATCAGGCATCGGCGTTCCTCCGCTTGGGCGAGGCGAACCGGAAGGCGGCACGCAGGCGCAGCGGTGCGCCGATCAGCCCATCCGGCAGGAACAGCACCGACAGCACCAGCAGCGGGCCGAACACCAGCCGCCAGTAGACCAGCAGGTGCGACAGCGATTCCTCCAGCAGCACCATGGCCAGCGCCCCCAGGATCGCGCCGCCGAGCTGGCCGACGCCGCCGAGGATGACCATGAACAGCAGTTCCCCCGATCGGGTCCAGGACAGCAGGGCAGGGGACACGAACTCCGTCGCGTTGGCCAGCAGGGCGCCGGCCAGACCGCCGACCGCCCCCGCCATCACATAGGCGACCAGACGGTAGGGGTAGGGCTGGAAGCCGACCGCCAGGGCCCGCTGCGGATTCTCCCGCGCCGCCCGCAGCACCCGGCCGAACCGGCTGCCCAGCAGCAGGGTGCCGCCGACCCACACCAGGGCCAGCAGGCCCAGGCACAGGAAATGGAAGGTCAGGCGGTTGTCCATGATCCGGGTTCCAAGCCATTCGGTGCGGGCATAGAGCGTATAGCCGTCGTCGCCGCCCAGGCTGGAGAAGGAGGAGGTGGTGAAGAAGGCCATCTGGCCGAAGGCCAGCGTGATCATGATGAAATGCACGCCGCTGGTGCGCAGCGACACCGCCCCGGTGACGAGCGAGTAAGCGGCAGCCGCTGCGATGGCGGCGGGGAAGACGATCAGCCCCTCGCTGACCCCGGCGGCGTCGAAGGCGACCACGGCATAGGCGCCGATCCCCATTGTCGCGGCGTGGCCCAGGCTGACCAGCCCGGCGCCGCCGACCAGCAGCGACAGGCTGACCGCCGCCATGCCGAGGATCATCGCTCGGGCCAGCAGGCCGAGTGCGAAGCCGTCACCGAACCCGAGGAAGGGGGCCACCGCCAGCGCCAGCAGCGTGACCAGGGCCAGCGCATGTTTGCGAAGCGGTGCGGTCATGCCGAACGCCCTCCCGGAAACAGCCCCGCCGGGCGGAAGAACAGGATGGCGGCCATGACGATGTAGACCAGCATGGAGGCCAGCGCCGCCCCGGTTTGCCGGGCCGACGACGGGTCGAGCAGCAGCCGCAGCAGGTCGGGCAGCATTGCCCGCCCCACACTGTCGAGCAGCCCGACCAGCAGGGCGGCGATGAAGGCGCCCCGGATGGAGCCGACGCCGCCGATGACGATCACCACGAAGCACAGGATCAGCACGGTGTCGCCCATGCCGGGAGCCACCGGGAAGATCGGGCTGGCCAGCGCCCCGGCGAAGCCCGCCAGCATCGCGCCGAAGGCGAAGACGACGGTGAACAGGCGGCGGATGTCCACCCCCAGCGCCGACACCATGGCGGGATGGGTCGCCCCCGCCCGCACCAGCATGCCGGCCCGCGTCCGCTCCACCAGGAACCACAGCAGCAGCGGCACGACGATGCCGATGCCGATGATGACCAGCCGGTAGGTCGGGTAGATCAGTCCGGCGACGATCTCGACCCCGCCCATCGGGCCACCGGTCAGCCCGGCCGGCTCCAGCACGGTCTGCGGGGCGCTGCCCCACAGCGCCCGCGTCGCCTCGTCGACCGTCAGGATCACCCCGAAGGTGGCGAGCACCTGACTGAGATGGTCGCGGCGGTAGAGATGGCGGAAAACCAGCCATTCCAGCGCCAGCCCGACCAGCAGCGCCACCGGCAGAGCCAGCAGCGCCCCCAGCCAGAAGCTGCCGGTCCACACCCCCAGCGTGGCGGCGACATAGGCACCCAGCATGTATTGGACGCCATGGGCCAGATTGATCAGATCCATGACGCCGAACACCAGACTGAGCCCGGCCGCCACCAGAAACAACAGCACCCCGAATTGCAGGCCGTTCAGGGCCTGCACCAGAAGCATGGACATCGCGAAAGCCCCCTGTCAGCCCGTTCCGCCCGTCACCCCATCTTGCAGGAGGCGGCGTAGCTGTCGGCGTCGGCGCTCAGCACCTTGCGCACGGTTTCCGTCTGGAACTTGCCGTCGGCGCGCTTGGCGACCTTGCACAGCCAGAAATCCTGGATCGGAAAATGGTTGGGTCCCAGCCGCAACGAGCCGCGGACCGACGGGAAATCGCCGGCCTCCAGCGCCGTGCGCAGCGCCGCCTTGTTGGCGACGTCGCCGTTGGTCCGGCGGATCGCCGCGTCCAGCATGTGGGCGGCGTCATAGGCATGGGCGGCGAAGTTCGACGGGACATAACCGTAGGCGGCCTCGAACTCCTGCACGAAGCGGCGGCTGTGCGGGTTGTCGAAGTTCGGCGCCCAGGTGGCGGCGGTGTAGAAGTCGAGCGCCGCCTCGCCCTGGGCCGGCAGGGTCGATTCGTCGACGGTGAAGGTGGACAGGAAGGGGATGTTGGCCAGACCGGCCTGCCGGTATTGCCGCACCAGATTGACGCCCAGCGCGCCCGGCATGAAGGTGAAGATGGCGTCCGGCTTGGCGGCGGCGATCTTGGTGACCTCGGTCGAGAAGTCGAGCTGGCTCAGTGGCACATAGATCTCGTCCACCACCTCGCCCTTGTAGCGGCTGCGGAAGCCGGCCACCGCGTCCTTGCCGGCCTGATAGTTGGGCACCAGGATGAAGACCCGCTTATAGCCCAGATCCTGCGCCGCCTGTCCCATCGCCGCGTGCGGCTGGTCGTTCTGATAGGCGCTGCTGAACAGGAAGGGGCTGCATCCCTTGCCGGCGAGGGGGGAGGGGCCGGCGTTGGCGGTGATCAGGAAGGTGTTGCTCTCCGTCACCGGACGGACAATGGCTTGCAGCATGTTGCTGAACACGACGCCGACCACAAAATCGACCTTGTCGCGCTCCAGCGCGGCGCGGACCTTGGAGACAGCAACGTCCGGCTTCAGTTCGTCGTCGATCACCAGCGTTTCGACCGCCCGGCCGCCCAACTGGTTGTTGAGGCGCCTCACCCCGGCCAGCCAGCCGTCGCGCAGATGCGTGCCGAGCGCCGCTCCCGGACCGGACAGCGTGCCGACGAAGGCCACCTTCACCGCCTGATTCTGCGCCCGCGCGATGGACGGCGCGAAGGCGAAGCCGCCGGTGGCGGCGAGGGTTGCGGTTGCGGCGGTCGTGGTGAGGAAGCTGCGACGGTTCATTTTTGAATTTCCCTGTTCTTGACGTGTTTGGAGCATACCCTCGCAGTCCGGCTTTTGGCATCCGTGTCTCTGCGGTGCACCGGTTGTCTGTGGCGGGCGTCGAACTGTCCAGACTCGAAATCCGTTTCTTTGGAACTGGAGTCCGGGTCTGGAGATGGGCGTCAGTCCGTTCTGACATTCGAACGGCTCGGCAGGCGCTGGACCGGCGTGGCGCTGTCCGTCCAGGCGTCCGGCAGCGGGGTGCGGCCATCCTCCAGCATCTTGCGAAGAAACCGCAGGTCGCGGGCGGCGTTGACCGCCACCGCACCGACGGCGATCCCGGTATCGTCCAGCATCAGCCAGCAGCCGCTGCCGGCCTCCGGCGTGCCGCGGGCGACCGCGCGGGTGCCGAGGCCGGGCAGTCCCAGCATCTGCACATTCACGCCATACTGATCGGACCAGAACCAGGGGATGTCGGCATAGACGCCAGCCCCGCCCAGGGCGGCCCTGGCGGCGGCGATCGCCTGATTCTGGGCGTTCGCCCAGGATTCCAGCCGCAGCGACGTCCCGGCGAAGGCGTTCGGGTGGCGGGCCACATCGCCGGCAGCGAAGATGCGCGGGTCGGAGGTCCGCCCCTGGGCGTCGACGACGATGCCGTCGTCCAGCGCCAGCCCCATCGCCGCGGCCAGCCCCACTTCCGGCTCGATTCCGATGCCGAGCAGCAGATGATCGGCTTCCAGCCTGCCACTGTCGGCCAGGGTGACGGCGACGCCGCCGGCCGTGGCAGCGATGCCGGCGACACCGACACCGGTGACCATGCGCACGCCGTTGGCTTCATGCAGGCTATGCAGCCAGTCGGACACCACCGGCGGCATGGTGCGGGCGCACAGCCGGGGAGCCAGCTCCACCACCGTCACCGCCACCCCGAGCCCGCGGGCGGTCGCCGCCACCTCCAGCCCGATCCAGCCGCCGCCCAGCACCAGCAGATGCTTCGCCCCGGCCAGCGCGCTGCGCAGCCGTTCGGACTCCGTCAGCGTGCGCAGGGTGTGGACCCGCTCGGCCGGCAGCGAGTCCAGGCCGGGCAACCGCCGCGCCCGTCCGCCGGTCGCCAGGAACAGCGTGTCGTAGGCGACGCTGCGGCCGTCGGCCGTGGTGACAGCCCGCGCTTCCCGGTCCACTGATGTCACGCGCTGGCCGAGCCAGCACTCGATGCGGGCCTCTTCGGCCAGCGTCGGGTTCAGCAGGGTGATCGCCTCGACGCTGCCGGTCCCCCGAAGGAACTCCTTCGACAGGGCCGGCCGTTCATAGGGCCAGTGCGGTTCCTCGCCGATCAGCACCAGCCGTCCGGCGAAGCCCTCGGCCCGCAGGGTGCGGGCGATCCAGGCGGCGGCCTGACCGCCGCCGACCACCACACAGGTCGCCTCTCTTTCCGGCATCGCGGTCACGGGGCCTGCCTCCTCAGCGGTCCAGGGCGATCTCGACCCGGTCGCCGACCACCCGCACGGGATAGCTGCGCACCGGCTCGGTGATCGGGGCGGAGCAGGGGGCACCGCTGCGGATGTCCACCAACCCCTGATGCAGCGGACATTCGACGCAGCCATTCTCGACGAAACCGTCGGAGAGCCGGGCCGCCCCGTGGGAGCAGAGATCGTGCAGGGCGAAGAAGGCGCCCTCCTGCCGGAACAGGGCGACCGGCACGCCGGCAATGCTGAGCCCCAGCACCTCGTCGTCGCTCAGGGCGTCGGTGGCGGCGGCGTCATGCCATTCGGCCATGGGCCATTCTGTCATGGTCGGACCTCTCTCCACGGTCAGATCGGGTAGGCCAGCAGGGTCTGCACCCGGCTGGTGTCGTAGATGCAGCGCTTGGCCTTGAAGCGCAGCCCTTCGGCGGTGCGCACCACATGGTCGAGGTAGCGCCCGGCCTGGTAGACCGTCGATTCCCCGGCCGCTGAGGTGTTGATCACCACATAGCTGGTCTGGCAGAGATAGCCGTCGGCGCCGTCGCTCTTCCATTCCAGGCCGGACAGGCAATGGCGGTAGATCGGCTGTTCGAAGATGTTGGCGTTGCGCATCGCCACCACGCGGTCGCGCAGCATGCGGGCGTTGTCGCAATGCATGATCGGCGCCGGCAGCCCCAGATCCTCGTTCTCCTTCGAGATGATCTGGTACAGGCAATCCTCGGTGAACAGCGTCGGCCATTCCTCCATCCGGTCGTTGTCGATGATGGAGACGTAGCGGTCCTGGAGCGCGCTCAGCTCCAGGCGGATCATCAGGTCGTTCATGCCGGTCACTCCGCCGCGACGCTGGGCGTCTGGAAGCCCATCAGGTTCTGATAGCCGACCCAGAAGCGGCGGATCAGGTTCTCGGTGATCAGGGTGTTCTGCTCGTCCGGAGCGCCGCGGGCCATTTCGATGACCGAGGTCTTGTCGCCGTCGCGCACCGTGCCGCGCTGCACCAGCTCGGTCGCCTCGGTGTCCTCCATCGAGATGTAGCCGGCCGGGCCGACCAGATTGGCCTGCTTGATGCGCAGCGCGCGCAGCTCAGGCGTATCGTCCTCATAGCCGAAGAAGTGGAAGACCAGCTCGAAATGATCCGGCCCCTTGGGCAGCAGCTGGCGGGCGACCAGCGTGTTGTGGATCTGCTGGATCACCAGCTGCGGGAAGATCGGCTGGATGTGGTTGGTGGTGATCTCGTCGAATTCCGGCTCCAGCGCCAGCAGCGAGTCGTCCTCCAGATGGAAGCCCTCGTCGTAGGAGCGGATCTTCTGGGCCTTGTAGTCGGCCGAGTTCACGTCCTCTTCGCTCTTCGACACATAGATGATGCTGTGCAGCCCGTGCGTGGCGTCGGGGATGCAGCGCGCCTTCATGCCGACGCGGAAGATGTTGAAGGTGGTGTGGAACAGGTGCAGCAGACTGGCGTGGTAGGGGTCCTTGACGTTCTCCAGATACAGCTTCCAGTTGCTGTCCGAATATTGCCGGGTGCAGCCGAGATAGACCACAGGCTTGGCGAAGATGCGGTCGACGAAGGGGCGCATCTCGGGACCGATGTAATTGGCCAGCGGGCCGACCGTGTCGCTGAAGGTGGCGAAGACCAGCCCGCGATAGCTCTCGACCCGCAGCTGGTGCAGGTTGTGCTTCGCCGGATCGAAATCCTTCGGCATCCCGGTGGCGCCCTTCTGGCCGCGCCGGAAGGGAACGCCCTGCAGATTGCCGGCAGCCCCGAAGCTCCACTGGTGATAGACGCAGCTGTGCGACAGCGCGTTGCCGCGGGCCTTGCGGCAGACCATGGCACCACGGTGGGCACAGCGGTTGACCCAGGCCGCCAGCGTGCCGTCCTCGGTCCGCGTCATCACCACCGGCGTGTCGCCGACGAAGGTGCTCTTGTAATCGCCGGGCTTGGGGATCTCCGCTTCCAGGCCCAGGAAGTTCCAGGTCGGGCCGCGATAGATGCGCTCCTGTTCCAGTGCGTAGATCTCTTCTGAACTGAACACCGTGTAGGGCACACGCGACCCGTCGGGATTTGGGAATACGGCAAGCCGGCTTTCGGCGCTTGGTTCGGTCATCGGGCTTTTCCTTTGGCCATGGGGTCAACCAACCCTCCACACCGGAAAAGCTTGGCAGATGATCGTCACACCGCACTATCCGCTGGGCGCATGTGCGTTCCGCCACTATCCAAAAAACGCAACAATCAGAAGATCAAAATCCACAATCTTTTTGGAGATATAGGCGGTTCCATAATAAAGCGCAGAGGATGCTTCGAATTTGACCAAGTCGCCGCGATGTTGAGCTGTTGCGCTGCCGAAACAGCGCTTGCTTTCACTCCGTCACCATGGCGAGAAGGGCGGCGGTCGCCTCGTTGTCGTCGCCTGCCCGCGTGCTGACGATGATCGGCGAGGTGATCCCCGTTTCGGCGATCGGTCGGTAGATCAGGTCGCCGCGCGACCCGGAGGCGGAGTCCGGCACCAGACACAGCCCGACGCCACAGGCCACCAGCCCCAGCGCGGTCTGAAGTTCCCCCGCCTCCACCACCGCGTTGGGCAGCAGCCCACGGTCGCGGAACAGCGCCAGCACCTGATCGGCATAGCTCGGCCGGGGTTTGCGGGGATAGACCAGCAAGGTTTCGCGGACCAGGGCGGCCAAAGGGATGGGGCCGGTCTCGGCGGCCAGCGGGGATTCGCAGGACACCGCCACCACCAGCGGCTCGTCATGCAGCACCCGCTGGACGATGCCGGGCTCCTGGAAGGACAGCCGGCCGAAGCCGATGGCGATGCGGTGGTCGCGCAGCGCCGGCAGCTGTTCCAGCGTGGTCATCTCGACCAGTCGGACGTCGAGATCGGGGCGCGACGCCCGGAACCGGCGCAGCACGCGGGGAAGCGAGCCGTAGAGGATCGAGCCGACCAGCCCGATCGGATAGACGGTGCGGCGCGATCCGCCCAGCGCCCGCAGGCTCCAATGGATGTCGTCGACCCGGTCCAGCACCTGGATGGCATGCTCGTAGAGCAGGCGCCCGGCCTCGGTCAGTTCCAGAGGGCGCGATCCCCGCACCAGCAGTTCCGTTCCCAGTTCCTCTTCGAGTTGGCGGATTTGCCGGCTGAGCGGGGGCTGCGCGATGTGCAGCCGCTCCGCCGCGCGGGTGAAGCTGCGCTCCGCCGCGACCATCTGGAAATAGCGCAGGTGCCGCAGTTCCATGTCACCGATTTCCCATCGCCGATCAGAGGGGAGCCGTCATCCCGCCCTTGATGCTCCCCTTGATGCCCGATGGCGGAGACGATGGCAACAGACCGGGCCCGGTCGGGCGACCCGGACGGAGTTCGGGCGTCCGAGGTCGAGCATGCGGGTAAGGGCCACGACCCATCCGGCAAGATCCATCCGCGCAACAACGCGACAGAGGCGAGACTATATTTTTGCAGATCGAGAAAAACTGGTTCCCATAATTTTAAAACTGGAATCCTTGACAGACTGCAGTGTCGATTTGGAAAATGAACGTCCTGCCGCCTTGAGGCGGAGGATTGGGCGTTACCCAACATTAGCCAAGAAGACGCGGTCAAGCCTGCCACAGATACGGCTTCGCACAAGCGTCAACGACGCGATCAGCGGTTGGACGGCTCTCCCTTGAGGGCCCTCGCCGAAGGATCACGCATGAACGAACAGGGCTTTCGGGCATTCTTCAGGGAGACAAAAGATCCATACGCTTTTTCAATATCATGGTGGGCGTCGTCTGCGCGCTTGGGATCGGCGCGGCGGCCGTGCAGGCGCCGGCCGCGGACCCGGTAAAGGTCGGGGCGATCCTGTCCTTGACCGGCGGCGCGTCGAGCCTGGGCGATCCGGAACTGAAGACCTTGGAAATGATGGTCGACCAGACCAACAAGGCCGGAGGTCTGCTGGGGCGCCCGGTCGAACTGGTCCATTACGACGACGGCAGCGAACCCGGCAAGGCCAACGTCCTGGCCAAGCGTCTGATCGAAGACGACAAGGTGGACATGCTGATCGGCGGCACCACCACCGGCGCCAGCATGGCGATGTACCCGCTGATCGAGCGGGCGCAGATCCCGTTCATCTCCCTGGCCGGCGCCCTGGTGATCGTCGAGCCGGTCAAACACTGGATGTTCAAGCCCGCCCATCATGACCGCATGGTCGGCCAGCGGGTGATGCTGGACATGAAGTCCAGGGGCTACAAATCCATCGCCATGCTGTCGGACACCAGCGGCTTCGGCCAGTCCGCCCGCAAGGAGATGCTGAACGTCGCCCGGAAGGTCGGCATCACCGTGGCGGTGGATGAAACCTTCAACCCGAAGGACACCGACGTCACCACCCAATTGGCGAAGATCAAGAACACCCCCGACATTCAGGCCCTGTTCGTCGTGACCTTCGGTCAGGGCGCGGTGGTCGTAACCAAGAACATCGCGCAGCTCGGCATCGAGTTGCCGCATTACGAGACCTCCGGGGTGGCGACGCGGGAGTATATCCGCCTGGCAGGTCCGGCGGCCGAAGGGGTGCGCCTGCCGGCGCCGGTGCTGATGGTGGCCGCCGAATTGCCCGACAGCGATCCGCAAAAGAAACTGTCCGTCGATTACGTCAAGGATTACGAATCCCGTTATAAGACGGACGTGTCGTCCTTCGGCGCCTATGCCCGCGATGCCTGGCACATCTGGGTCAATGCGGTGACGCAGGCCAAGAGCGTCGACAAGGCCAAAGTCCGGGATTACATCGAAAACACGACGGGCCTGCCCGGAACATCCGGCATGATCAACATGTCGCCCCAGGATCACCTGGGCCTCGACATCTCCGCATTGAAGATCGTCACGGTCAGGAACGGCAACTTCGTACTCGCCGACTGAGCCGTCTTCATCGTCCGCTCCCGCTCCGGTCCACCGCGCCTGCCAGGGCGCGACGTGAGCTGAGGCGCCGGCACACCGCCGAGAGGAAAAGGACCCCCATGCTGTCAGAGCTTCTGCAATTCATTCTGTCGGGCATGACGCTGGGCGCCATGTACATGCTGTCGGCGCTCGGCTTTTCGATGATCTACAACGCCAGCGGCGTGATCAATTTCGCCCAGGGCGAGTTCATCATGGTGGGCGGCATGGCGGCCTCCTTCCTGTCGGCGGCGGGCGTGCCCTTGCCGTTGGCCTGCGTCGCGGGGGTGATGATCGCCGGACTCGTCGGCGGTCTGGTGGAGCGGCTGGCGGTCGCCCCCGCCCGCGGCGCCGAGGTCGCCAGCATCATCATCATCACCATCGGCGTGTCGATGATCCTGCGCGGGCTGACCGAGATCCTGTTGGGCAAGAGGCCGCACGCCCTGCCGCATTTTTCCGGCGAAGCGCCCCTGGCGTTGCTGGGCGCGACCATCCTGCCGCAAAGCCTGTGGGTGCTGGCGGCCGGCGCGCTGATCGTGCTGGGGCTGAGCCTGTTCTTCGGCCACACCCGCATCGGCAAGGGCGTGCTGGCCACGTCTTATGACCGGCTGGCGGCCCAGCTGGTCGGCGTCGACGTCCGCCGGGTGCTGACGCTCAGCTTCGCGCTGTCGGCGGTGATCGGCGCCGTCGGCGGCGTTCTGATCGCTCCGATCTCCACGATGGCTTACGACACCGGCATGATGCTGGGGTTGAAGGGCTTCGTGGCGGCGACGCTGGGCGGTCTGGGCAGCGGGCCGGGGGCGGTGTTCGGCGGCCTGTTCCTGGGCCTGATCGAGGCATTGACCGCCGGCTATGTGTCTTCCGCCTACAAGGATGCGGTGCCGTTCGTCCTGGTCTTCATCGTCCTTGTGCTGCGTCCGCAGGGGCTGCTGGGCGCCAAACCGACGGATCGGATCTGACCCATGACCCACAATCCCGATCAATCAATGCCGCGAGGCCGGCAATCCATCTTGGGGCAATCCGGCTTGAGGAAATCCAGCTTGGGACGGTCCGACGTGAGGCGCTCCGGCACGGGGCGCGTCATCGGACTGGCGGTGCTGACCGCCGTCGTGGCGCTGTTGCCTCTGCTTCTGCCGAACGCCTTCTATGTCGACGTGGCGATCCGCATCGCCATCCTGGCGGTGAACGGCATCGCCCTCAATCTGCTGATGGGCTACACCGGCCAGATCAGCCTGGGTCATGCCGGCTTCTTCGGACTGGGGGCCTATGGTTCCGCCGTGTTGACCACGCATTTCGGCTGGGCGCCGCTGCCGGCTCTGCTGGCCGCCGCCGGGCTGACGGCGGTGATCGCCTGGGGCGTGGCGCGCGTCATCCTGCGCCTGCGCGGC
Source organism: uncultured Azospirillum sp. (assembly GCA_965650625.1). Classification (GTDB taxonomy): domain Bacteria; phylum Pseudomonadota; class Alphaproteobacteria; order Azospirillales; family Azospirillaceae; genus Azospirillum. Next base: position 56,657 of record CBFGPE010000001.1, read on the forward strand.
CATTATCTCGCCATGGCGACCCTCGGCCTGGGCATCATCATCTCCATCGTCCTTGGCAACGAGGCCGCTTGGACCGGCGGTCCCGATGGCATGCCGGTGGACGGCTTCAGCCTGTTCGGGCTGACGCTGTCGGGCGAGCGGCAATGGTACTGGGTGTTCGGCGGCCTGTTGATCGGCACCGTGGTCCTGGCGCAGAACCTCATCGATTCCCCGGCCGGACGGGCGCTGCAGGCGCTGCACGGGTCGGAGACCGCCGCGTCGGTCGCGGGCATCGATGTCGGGCGCCGCAAGATCGGCGTGTTCGTCCTCTCCGCCACCGTCTCGGCGATGCTCGGCAGCCTGTCGGCCCATTATTCCGGATACATAAACCCCGGCATCGCCGGATTCATGCAATCGGTGGAGCTCGTCATCATCGTGGTTCTCGGTGGCATGGCATCGATCTACGGCTCGATCTTCGGCGCGGTGGTCATGGGCCTGCTGCCGCAGATCCTGGCTGGGTACGAGGGCTGGGATTCTGTGCTGTTCGGGGTGATCCTGGTGGTGACGATGATCTTCCTGCCGCGCGGCGTCGTTCCCAGCCTGGCGGCCCGCCTGCGCTCCGTCCGCTTCGCGGGCAAGGGAGGCGCGGCATGCTGACGGTCGCCAATCTGTCCAAGCGGTTCGGCGGGGTTCACGCGGTTCAGGATGTGAGCTTCACCATTCCCAAAGGCTGCGTCTATTCGGTGATCGGGCCGAACGGTGCCGGCAAGACGACGCTGTTCAACCTGATCTCCGGCCTCTACACGCCGACTGCCGGCACGATCGGCTTTGAAGGGCGGGAGATCGGCGGTGCCGCGCCCGACGAGCTGGCCCGGCTGGGCATGAGCCGCACTTTCCAGAACCTGCAGATCTGCAGGAATCTCAGCGCCATCGACAATGTGATGGTCGGTGCCCATCTGACGCTCAATTCCTCCATGTTCGCCGGAATGCTCCGCTGGCCGGGCCTGTCGCGCGCCGACAAGGCATGCCGCGAACGGGCTGCCGCCTTGATGGAGCGGGTGGGCTGCGGCGCCTTCATCGGGGCCGACGCAGCCGCGATGCCCTATGGCGCCCTGAAGCGGCTGGAGATCGCCCGCGCCCTGGCGTCCGAGCCGCAGATCCTGTTCCTGGACGAACCGGCGGCGGGGCTGAACCACACCGAAACCCACGGCATCCAAACCCTGGTGGCGGATCTGGCCCGGTCGGGGCTGACCGTGGTGGTGGTGGAACATGACATGAAGCTGGTGATGAGCGTGTCCGACCGCATCCTGGTCCTGAATTACGGCCGCCGGCTGGCCGAGGGCACGCCCACCGAAATCCGTGAAAACCCGGAGGTGATCGCCGCCTATCTGGGCGCCGACGCCGAGGAGGACTGACGCCCATGCGCGCGCTTGCCATCATCGCGGCGGAACACCGCAACATGCGTCTGGTCGCCGGAGCCCTGGCGGTCCTGGGCGACCGGTTCGCCGCCGGGTCGGCGGACGAGGCCGGGCTCCACACCGTCGAGCTGGTCGTGGATTATTTTGAAGCCTACGCCGACCATTACCACCATGCCCGCGAAAGCGATCTGCTGTTCGCGCGGATGCGTGCGCGCAGCGACCGGGCGGCGGCAATGCTCGACCGGCTGGACCGCGACCACCAGGAGGCGCACCGTGATCTTGCGCGCTTGCGCCACCTCGCCCGCAACCCCAACCGCCATGCTGCGAAGAACCTGACGGAGCTTGCCGCCGAGATCTCCCGGTTCCACCGGCTGCTGGACGAGCATTTGCGGGTCGAGGAGGAGGAGTGCTTCCCCCTGGCCGGCGCGGTTCTGACCCCGGCGGACTGGGCGGAGATCGACGCCGCGTTCGCCGCCCGCAGCGATCCGCTCGACGACGGCGATCCGGCGGAGACGGTGGCCCTGCTGCGCGCGCGGATCACGCAGCTGCTGCCCTCACCCGAAGGATTCGGGGCGAAAGCCGACCATCTGCCCATCGCGCCAAAACCGCCGGCGGCGGGAGATGCGCTGCTGACGGTCGATGGGGTGGCCAGCGCCTACAGCCGCATCCAGGTGCTGCATGGCGTGTCCATCCAGGTTCCCCCGGGACAGTTGGTGGCGCTGGTCGGCGCCAACGGCGCGGGAAAGACCACCTTGCTGCGCTGCATTTCCGGCGTCCAGCCGGTATCCGCCGGATCCGTCCTGATGCAGGGCAAGCCGATCACCGGCGCAAGCGCCGATGCGCGGGTGCGCGCCGGCATCTGTCAGGTGCCGGAAGGGCGGCATGTCTTCGCCCCCATGACCATCGAAGACAATCTGCGCATGGGCGCCCACACCCGTCCGGCGGCGGAGATCGCAGACGGGCTGGAGGAGGTGTTCACCCTGTTTCCGATCCTGCGGGAACGGCGCGACCAGCCCGCCGGGGTGCTGTCGGGCGGCCAGCAGCAGATGGTGGCCTTGAGCCGCGCCCTGATGGGCAAGCCCAAGCTCCTGTTGCTGGACGAACCGAGCATGGGACTGGCGCCGCTGATCGTCGCGGACATCTTCCGCATCATCCGCATGCTGCGGGACGCGGGCATGACCATCCTGCTGGTGGAACAGAATGCGCGGGCCGCGCTGTCCATCGCCGATCACGCCTATGTCATGGAATCGGGGCGGATCGCCTTGCAGGGACGCGGTCGGGAGTTGCTGAAGAACGACGACGTCCGCCGCGCCTATCTCGGCATGTAAGGTCGGCGCCATGGGGTGACGCCATGGATTAGCGCGGCAGAGAGCGGTGCGGACGGGTGTCTCCACCCGTCCGCAACCAACCGTCAATAGGTCAGGGTCGCCATCACCTCGAAGACCGAACTGTCCTTGTTGCCGCCCAGGAACTGCTTGCCGCCGTCGCCGGCGAAGAAACGGCCGGCCACGCCGCTGACCAGCAGATTTTCTGTCGCCGCCCAGTCGACCACGAGGTTGATCTCGTTGCCGACATGGCTGCTGGTGACGCCGGCCGGCTTGCGGTCGAAGCGGAAATCGTACAGCAGCGCGGTCAGCGTCACCGTCTCGGTCGGCTGGACGGCGAACTGGACATTGTGGACCTTCACGTTGCTGTTGGAGGTCGGGAAATATTCGCCGTTGATCTCGCCCTGAAGCCACGTGCCCCAGCGCGGGAAGGCCATATGGAGCGGATCGAACGCCTCGCTTTTGGCCGTGCCGGGCTTGTCGCCGCTGAACTGGCTGTAGCGGTAGCCGACGCGCGGCGTCCAGGCGACGTCGGCGAAGCTGTAGCCGGCCTCGCCGTACCAGGCGGAGGCATCCAGTTCGGCTCCGGCGCGGCTGTTGTGCTGCTTCACATATTCCGCCGACAGGGTCAGTCCCGGAACCGATGGAATGGTGACGCCGAGGGCGCGCAGATTGTAGATATCCATGCCCTTGCGGGTCGGCAGGTTCGACTGGTCGATGCGCATGTAGGACGCGCCAAGCGAGCTTTTTCCCTCCGCCCCGAAGCGCCATTCCAGGTTGCCGCCATAGATGACGTCGGTGTTGCTGTACTTGTCGCTCTTCAGGCGGAAGAGGTCGGCATGGACCGGCGCGATGTCGAACTTGGCGACGGCGGTGCCGGTGTTCCAGCCGCGGCGCGGCCCCAGCCAGTAGCTGCCCTGCCGCCGCGAATCCAGCGTGCCGTCGCCGATGATGAAGCCGTCGCCGATCATGAAGTTCTGCCGGCCATAGGCGATATCGACGGCGTCCTTGCCCAGGCTGGACAGCAGGTCGCCGCTCTTCCAACCGACATAGAGATTGTCGAGGTCGGTGCGGCCCTGGCGGCCCTGGGTGAAGCCGCCGGCATCGCCGTCGCCGATCGTCCCGCTCGACACTGCGCGCACGCCGGAATAGAGGGTTCCTGCGCCTTCGGTGGCATAGGTCAGCTTCAGGCTGGGAGCGATGTAACCTTCGGCCCAGTTGCGGTCCTTCTGGACCTTGCCGTCCGGCGTGACCACGCCGGCGCCGAGATTGGCGTTGGACACGGCGACCGCGCCGAGGCCGGCGGTGAGACCGCCTTCAAGCGTGACGCCGTTCTGCTCATGGAGCGTCACATCGGCCTGGGCGGTAGCGGAAATCGCCAGCAAGGGCATCGCCAGCAGGGTCGTGCCGGCGAGAATCCTTTTGCGGGGCGACCGATGGGGGCGGAGGGCGTCGCCCGGCCGAGCGATGGCTGTCCCGGTGAACGTCGGGGCGGTGAACATGAAGCTGTCTCCGTTCGGGTGATTTTCTTGTTTGGGCAAGGGTGGGGCCAAGGCCGGCCGCCGTGCGCGTGCCATGCATGCTCGCGATCCATGAAACCGTGTCCGGCCCGAGCGCAGGCATGGCGTCGGGCGCGGGGCCCGCAAATCCAGGCATGTCATTGATTGATGGCGGTACGGATTATATCCATATCCTTGAGATATATTCGCTGTATTTCTCGGAATATTTTTTCGAAAACGGCAAAATTGTTTTTCTGGAACGGGCCGAGTTTCATCGGCTTGTTCGGAAATGCCCCGATTGGGGTCTGGGTATTTCACACCGACTTTGCGTGCGGCAGCGTGCCCGGCTCCCAACCGTCTTGTGATGCGGCAGCTTTTCCGCTATTCACCCGTCATCTCCACATGGTTGTGTCGAGCGCAGCCGGATGAAGGGCTCAGCATGAGCGGCAGCAATTCACCCCAACTCACGGTCCAGACGGGGGACAAGGCGTTCTCCAAGAAGCGCATGCGCCGCGATTGGCCCTTCTACTGGATTTCGCGGGTGAACGGCCGCTATGTGCAGGTGCTGGAAAAGCGGCTGAAGCCGCTGAACCTCGACATGCCGCGCTGGCGCGTGCTGATGTGCCTTTATGAGGACGAGCATCAGAGCGTTTCGGAAATCGCGGAAGCCAGCGTTCTGAAACTGAACACCGCGACCAAGATCGTGCAGAGGATGGTCGCCGACGGGCTGGTGACGACACGGGTGCGGGCCACCGACGGGCGGGCGACGGAGGTCGGCCTGACGCCCCACGGCGACCGGATGCGCCAGCTCGCCATGGCCGAGGCCGATGGCATCCTGGCCGCATCGTTCGTCAACATCTCCAGCGAGGAGATGGCAGCGCTCAACGGGCTGCTGGAGAAGGTCTTCGACCGGCTGGGCGAGGTCTGACCGGGCAAGCCGCCGCCGTTCAAGCCGACGTTCCGAGCGTGTGGAAGCCCCGGTTGAACCAGATCAGCCCGCCGCCGGAGCCGTCGCACAGCGCCGTCGCCTGAACCTCGCAGAACAGCACCGTATGGGTGCCCTTGCGCTGATGGTCGACGATCCGGCAATCGAAGGACGCCGAGGCGCCGGACAAAACCGGGGCGCCGGTTCCGTCCTGGGTCCAGGTGCCGCTGGCGAAGCGGTCTTCGCCTGTCCATCTGGCGAAGGAGCGCGACAGCTCCTGGTGGTCGGCGTTCAGCACGTTGACGCACAGCACGCCGTTCTCGATGAAGGCGTCATGGGCGAAGGCGTTGGCGTTGATGCAGACCAGCAGCGTCGGCGGTGTGTCGGTCACCGAGCAGACGGCGGAGACGGTCAGGCCGTGGCGGCCGGCGGGGCCGTCGGTGGTCACCAGATTGACGGCGGCGCCCAGGCGGCTCATGCCGTCACGGAAGGCCAGCGTCTCGGGCGGCAGGGGGGCGGCGGTTGCGGACATGTCGCTTCCTCTCAGATGTCGAGAACGAGGGATTTCGATCGGGCGCGCGAGCAGCAGACGCAGATCATGCTGCCCTCGGCGCGCTCTTCTTCGGTCAGGAACTGGTCGCGGTGATCGGGGGTGCCGTCGAGCACGTCGGTCACGCAGGTGCCGCAGACGCCCTCCTCGCACTTCACCGGGATGGAGATTCCGGCGCGGGCAAGCGCCTTGGCGATGGTGTCGTCGCGCCCGACGGTCACGGTCACGCCGGACCGGCTGGCCGTCACCTCGAAGCCCTCGCCGGTGCTGTCGACCTGGGCCGAGAAATATTCCCGGTGGATGTTGGCCGGAGCATGACCCGCGGTCTTTGCGGCGCCGATCACCCAGTCCATGAAGCCCTGGGGGCCGCAGACGTAGAGGTGGGTCCCGGCGTCCGGCGCCGGCAGGTCGCGGGCGGGGTCGAGACGCTGCGCCGGCGGCAGATCGTCGTGATGGAACACCACCCGGTGTCCCCAGGGGGCCGCGGCGATGGTGTCGCGGAAGGCGGTGGCCTGCTTCGACCGGGTGCAGTAATGCAGCGTGAAGTCCCGGTTCAGGGCGTGCAGCCGCCAAGCCATCGCCAGCATCGGCGTGATGCCGATGCCGCCACCGAACAGGACGGTGTGGCGGGCATCCTCCGCCAGCTCGAAATGGTTGCGCGGGCCTTCGACGGTGAAGCTGTCGCCCAGCACCGCAAGGCGATGAAAGGCGGCGGAACCGCCACGGCTGTTGGGATCGCGCAGGACGCCGATCTCGTAATGGTGGGCATGGGTGGGGTCCGAGCAGAGCGAATATTGCCGCCACAAAGCGGTATCGCCATCGGTCAGACGGATGTCGATGTGTGCGCCCGCGGTGAAGGCCGGCAGGGCGGCGCCGTCGGGCGCCGCCAGCCTGACCCGCAGGATGTCGCCCGGCTCCTCGATCCGTTCGATGACGGTCAGGAGGCGGGACTGGCTGTCGGTGTCATCGCTCATCGCATGTAAATCCCTCCGTTGACGTCCCAGCAGGCCCCGGTGACGAAGCCGGAGTCAGGCTTGGCCAGCAGGGTGACGAGGTCGGCGACGAAGTGGGGGTCGCCGAGCTGGCCGACCGGGATCGCCGCCAGCGCCGCAGGCAGCCGCTCCGGCGTCAGCACGGAGCGGACCATCGGCGTGTCCATCGGACCCGGAGCGATGGCGTTGCAGGTGACGCCGAAGGGGGCGAGATCGCGGGCGAAGATCTTGGTCAGCGTCAGGATCGCCCCTTTGGAGGCGGCGTAATGCGCCCCCGTGGCGGTCCCGCCATTCTGCCCGGCCAGCGACGCCATGTTGACGATGCGGCCATAGCCGCGCTGCTTGAAATGGCGGCCGAAGATCTGGCAGCCGGCGAAGGTGCCGCCGGCATTGGTCGCCATCACCGCGTTGAACTCGTCGACGCCGATCTCCAGCACCGGCTTGACCGCTGTGCGGGCGGCGTTGTTGACGATCACCTCGACCGAGCCCCAGCGCTCGACGCAGCTGTCGAGGATTCGCTGGAAATCCTCGGGCTTCGACACGTCGAGCGTGCCGGCCGCCGCGGTTTCGCCGGAGAGGTCGAGGTCGCGGGCCAGATCCTCGGCGGCGTCGTCGGCGAGGTCGGTGACGACGACGCGGAAGCCCGCCCGGTGCAGGGCGCGGGCGGTGAGCGCGCCCAGGCCGCTGGCGCCGCCGGTGACGACTGCCGTTTGGCAAGTGCCGGGAGCCGGGGCCGCCATCAGAACAGATAGCTGAACGCCGTCAGCTCCCCGTCCGAATTTAGCAGCCGCGCCACCTTGTTGCGGATCCGCAGGCCGTCATCGGTGCGCACCAGCGTGTAGGTCAGGTTCGCCGCATAGATCCGCTGGCGGCCGAACTTGTTCTCCACCACATGCTCGGCGCAGCGCAGGACGATTTCGTCCCCGGCCGTGCCCTGAAGCACGAAGCGCGAGACGGTGCGCACCGTGTCGGCCGGCGGCGCCGAGGAGATCGAGAAGCCCTGCTGGAAACGCTCGATGCGCATCCGGCGCATCTTGGCATCGTCATAGCAGACGTTGACCTGATCCTCGTAGTTCTCGCCCTTGCCGATCGGAACGATGTAATGGCCGTCGTCGGTCCACAGCGCCAGCCAGGCATCATAGTCGCAGCGGTCGAGAATATCGGCTTCCCGCCAGACGAAGGCGGTCAGCCCTTGCAGGTCGATATCCCTGTCGATCGTCGTGATCCCGTTCATTGGGCCATCATCCTCTTCCACATCTGATAGGAGGCGCGCATGCCGGTTTCGGCGCTGAGATGGCCACGCGGACCATCGACGCCCGGCACCTCGTCGACGAGGCCGCGGTTCACCAGGATCGGCAGATCCTTGCCGCCCAGCGTGCCGCGCTGGACGCGCTCCCACACTTCGGCGTCATCGGGGGTGCCGAAGCCCATCGGGCCCTGGAAATGTTCCTGCAGGCGGATGCGCATCCGGTTGGCGGCGGCCGGCCCGCCGTCCATGCCGAGGCAGACATGGCGGATGGCGGTCTCCTTGACGCCGACCGGCCGCAGGACGCGGAAGAAGGCCAGCGACAGCGACACGTTCGGGAACAGGTTCAGGTTGAAGCCGGCGCCGCCGGTGGCACGCACGATCTTGCGCACGCGATGATCGTCGAAGCCCTCGTCGCGCAGCGCCTGGGCCAGCTCCTCGAACCGCTCTGGGATCGGGGCGTCGAGATTCTCGTCGAGGTCGATCAGTTCGGGGATCATGACGGCGACCGAATGGCCGTTGCCGAGATCCTCGACGAAGCCCGCCTTGTCGAAGAAGTTGAAGGTGGCCTCGGCCTCCTTGTCCAGGCTCTGGATGAAGGACTTGTGGACGACCGGGAAGTGGTAGGCGTCGGTGGTGTTCTCCAGCTGGATTTTCCAGTTCATCGGCACGGTGAACTGATGTTCGCCCAGCACCTTGACCGGATAGCCGCCGCCCTGCTTCATGAACAGGTCGATCCACTTCTTCGCCGGACCGAGGAAATCGACCAGCGGCTCGATGCCGTCGTCCAGCGTGGCGAAGATCATGTTCTGGTAGGTTTCGACGCGCAGCGCCTTCATCCCCAGAGTCGACTTGTCGAAGTCCTTGCCATACTGCTCGGGGTAGGGGACGCCGCGCAGCGAGCCGTCGAGGCCGTAGCCCCAGCCATGGTACGGGCACTGGAAGGAGGAGGTCTTGCCCTTCTTCACCTCGCATACCGTGGCGGCGCGGTGGCGGCAGCGGTTCACCAGAACGTTGATGTCGCCCTTGCGGTCGCGCACCACGATGACCGGCTGCTGGCCGACCCAGGACAGGATGAAGGATCCCTTCTCCGGCACTTCCGAACCATGGGCGACGAACACCCAGGTGTGGGCGAAGATCTTCTCCATCTCCTGCTCGAAGAGGGCGGCATCCTCGTACAGCGGCGTCTGGACCCGGTCATGCTCAACAAGGTCTTCCGGGCGTCCCGAACTGTGGTGGGCCGGGCCATGGTGAACCGGGCTATGGTCGAGAGACATGGTTTCTCCTTTGGGTTAGCCGGGAACTCAGAGTTCGGGCGTCGGCAGCGGCCGGCCCATGCGCGCCTCGATGCGCTGGTAGCGCCACAGGCGGTGTCCCTGGTCGCCGACCTCGATGGTGCGGAACAGGTTGCAGGCGGCCACCACCGCTTCCCGGTCGGGGAAGTCGGCCAGCACGTAGCAGGTCCAGGGGAACCCGTTGGGCGAGGTGCCGACCATCGTCTCGTCGTCGTCGATGGTGCCCAGCACGGTCACGCCCGGCATCTTGTGCACGGTGGCCAGGAACTGCTTCATTCCCGCCCAGACCATGCCGATCTGGTCAAAGGGAAGGTCGAAGAAATTCTGCTGCACGGCGATGCACAGCAGGGTGCGGATCGGCTTCTTCTCGCTCATCGCGTCGGTTCCCTGTTCTGTTTTCGGTTTGGCCGCTGGATCACGATTGCCGGGTCACGGGAAGCCGGGGGCCGCCGGCTGGTCGAGCAGTGCGGCGCCGGCCATCTGCCAGCTTCCGGCACCGATGAAGGCGTGCTGCGCCACGCAGGCGGCGTCGATCATGCAGCGCCCCAGCGGGTGGCTGCTGTTCATCGAATCCGACCCGCCCAGCACGAAGGCGATGCGCGCAGCCTCGGCCCCGTCCTGCGCCGCCTTGGAGGCGACCTGCCGCAGACGGATCTGCATCGGCCGGTCGACCTCACCCTTGGTCAGCATCAGATCCCAGGCCTGTTCGATGGTGTCGTAGAAGGCTGCCCGAGCGCCGAGCAGGAGGCCTTCGGCCTGGGCAACGCCCATCTGGACGTAGCCGCGCGCCGCCGGGCTGGGCGCGCCGGTGATCGAGTTGCGGCGGAGCGCGTCCTGGCGCACCCAGTCGATGGCCGCCCGTGCCGTGCCCAGCGCCACCACGGCCAGGACCTGGGATGCGAGCGCCATGGCGGGATAACGGAAGATCGCGTCGTCCATCGACGGCTTGCCGCCGCGGATGAAGGTCCATTCCTCCGGCACCACGATGTTCTCGACGGACACGTCGTGGCTGCCGGTGGCGCGCAGACCGATGGTGTCCCAGGTCTCATGCACCGTGACCTTGTCGCGCGGCATGACGGCGGTGCGCAGGAGGGCGCTGGACTCTCCGTCCACCTTGATCCCGCCGCCGACGATCGACGCGCCCATCACGCCCGAGCACCAGGGCCAGCGGCCGGAGAACTCCAGCCCGCCCGCGACCTTGCGCGTCGGCTGAGGCGGATACATCCCGCCGGCGAAGACGGTGTCGGGATCGGCGCCATAGATGCTGGCGTAAGTTTCGGTCGGCAGCGCTGCCAGATAGGTGGCGGAGACGCCGAAGCTGGCGACCCAGCCGGCCGAGGCGTCGGCGGTCGAGATCTCCTCGACCAGCCGGCAGAATTCCGCTGGGGAGCAGCCGTCGCCGCCGAAGCGGGTCGGGACGAACGCGCGGTAGACGCCGGCCTCCTGGAAGTTGCGCACGATGTCGATGGGAATGTGGCGGAGCTTGTGGAACTCGTCGCGCCGCGCGCGGATGTCCGCCTTCAGGGTTTCAAGCGCCGTCGCGGCCGACGCGTTGCGTGGAGTCATGGGACTGGTCCTTCGCCTGGAAGTTCGGTTCGGCCATGCAGAGCCAGGCCGCAATGGCGCAGAGCTGGGGGTCTTCGAATTTACGGCCGATGATCTGGATGCCGCGCGGCAGGCCGCGCGCATCGATGGTCGGCAGGACGATCGCCGGATGTCCGGAGAGGTTGAAGGGACGCAGGAAGCGGGTCAGCGGCAGCACGGCCTTGGGATCGCGTGCCGCGTCGAGGCTGGGCGGCGGCATTGGCAGGGCGGGGGTGACGAGGGCGTCGAAGTCGGCCAGCAGCGCGTCCAACTCGGCGGTGAAGCGCGTCCTGACATCTTCGGCCCTTGCCATTTCCTCGTCGGTGACCCGTCCGGCGGCATCCAGGCGGGCGCGCACGTCGTCGCCCAGCGCCTCCGGTCTGGACAGGAGATGGCCGAACGCCCGGTGGGTTTCGCGGGCGATGACGGTCATGCCGGCCTGGAAGGCGTCATCGAGCAGAGGCAACTCCACCCGGGGAATGGTGGTGGCGGACACGGGCAGGAGGGCGGCCCAGTCGCGATCCGCTTCGGCACCATCAGGGTGGCGGAGCAGGGCGAGCCGGGGCGGGCGGTCGAGGCTCTTTGCCGGAATGAAGCTCGGATCTATCGCGGCCATCGCGCGTTCCAGCATGTCGATGCTGCGCGCCAGCGGACCGATGCAGTCGAGCGAGCTGTCGGCGGGGCTGGCACCCCGGCGGTCGATGCGGCCGAAGGTCGGCTTCATGCCGAACACCCCGCAGCAGGCTGCCGGCTGGCGGACAGAGCCGCCGGTGTCGGTGCCGACCGCGAAATCCACCAGCCCGGCGGCGACCGCCACCGCCGAGCCGGACGAGGAACCGCCCGGGATCAGGTCGGACCAGCCGGGATTGACTGGGGTGCCGAAGCGGGCATTGATGCCGGTCATGCCATAGGCCAGCTCGTGCATGGTCGTCTTGCCGGCGATCCGGCAGCCCGCCGCCAGCAGCGCCTCCACCACCGCCGCATGGCGGGAGGCCGCCGGGGCGTGGTCGAATGCCGCCGATCCGCAACGGGTCGGAGAGCCGGCGATGTCCAGGCAGTCCTTCACCGCGACCGTCAGGCCGTCGGGAGCGCCAAGCTCCAGCAGATCCGTGAAGATCGCCCCATGATTGTTGCGTGGCTTTGCCATGGTGTCGTCCGGATAGAGGGCCAGATAGAGGGCCGGATGAAGGGGAGGGAGCGTCGGCTTCGGTGGCTTCCGGCGTCGGTTGTTACGTGAAAATTACCGTAAATCGGCGCACGGTCAATCGAAATTTTGTGGGGACATCGAAAATAGTCTTTTGTTTTCAGGTGGTTGCTGACCGTCCAAGACGAATGGCCGCCATCCCCGCGGAGGCGGGAGTGACGGTTTTTAAAGATCGTCCAGCTTGCGGACTGTCTTAAAGCTGAACATCACGATAACATGATTGATGACGTAAAATTCTCCCATTTTCTGCAAAAGTACTTTGCGCGGGCTGGGAACCGGCCTGTCGGAGCGGAAAGCCGTGGAAGGGCAGGGATTTCCGCTCCGACGGCTTCGGTCGGAACTAAAATTACGTGAATATTACCGCTTGACGGTGGAGGGGGTGCCGCTACCGTGTTTCGAAGATCGTGTTTTGCGGATCCCGATGGGCCGTATGCCCCTGGTAGGCCATCGGCCGTTGTCCGTCCGGCCGCCGCGACCCGTTCCCCTTCCCGAAAATCAAGCGAGACCCAGAGCGATGACCAACTCAACCGATGTTGCGGCCCTCGTCCGGCGGATCGAGGTTCTGGAGGCCGAAGCCGATATCCGCCGGCTGCAGGCCCGCTACATGTTCCTGTGCGACACGCCCAATCCCGAATTCGGCGTTGCCGACGATCTGGCCCGCATTGAGCTGATCCTTCAGTTGTACAGCGAGGACGCGGTGTGGGAAGGGGTCGGGGAATATTACACGAACCAGTTCGGTCGCGTCGAAGGCAAGGAAGCGCTGCGCGGGCATTTCCGGAACTTCTGGGGCAGCCGGCAGGACCCGGCGCTGATCCTCAACTGCCATTACCTCACCTCGGAGCAGATCCATGTTCACGAGGATGGGCGGACGGCGGACGGGCAGTGGGTCCACATGCAGCCCTGGCTGTTCTCCGACGGCAAGGCGCTGCTGCGCTCCTCGCGCTTGAACAACGGCTTCCGCAAGGAGCAGGACGGCACCTGGAAGATCACCCGGACCCGGACCGAGAATGTGTTCGTAGCGCCCCTGCCGGCGACTTGGGCGTCCGATTACCCGACCAAGTCGGTGCTGATGCAGCCGTAAAATCTGGGACGGGAGCGCCGCCGCGGCGGCGCCAACCCCCTCATTTCGGACCGGCGTCCCACTCGGCCTCGAAATCGTTTCGCGAGAAATATTCGACCAGGGCGTTGATGAACAGCCGTGTGCGGGCCGGAAGATGGCTTCGCGACGGGAAGGCGAGATTCATTGTCAGGCGCGGCAGCTCCCAGTCCGCCAGGATGCGGACCAACCGCCCGGCCTTGATGTCGGCATGGATGATGTAGGCCGGCTGCACGATGATGCCCAGCCCGTCGAGCGCGGCCTGACGAAGGACCTGGCCGTCGTTGCAGACCATCTGTCCGACGAGGGGGATACGCACCAGCTCCCCGTTGCGGGCGAGGTTCAGGTGTTCGGGATCGTCGGAGAGGCTGTAGAGCAGCATGTCGTGCTTGAGCAGATCCCTCGGCTCGGCCGGTGTGCCCCGGTCGCGCAGATAGGCGGGAGCGGCGGCGATCAGGCGCCTGGTTTCGGCGAGCTTGCGGATCGTGACGCTGCTGTCCATCTCGACCCGGCGGGTGCGGATCGCGAGATCCAGACCACTCTCCACCAGATCCTGATAACGGTTCGAAATCTTGAGGTCGATGTGGACCAGCGGATGACGGGCGCGAAACTCGCGGATGACCGGCATCAGGTGCAGCAGCGCGAAGGACAGCGACGCGCCGACGCGCAATGTCCCGCGCGGCTGTGCGACGACCATGCTGACGCTTTCTTCCGCCTCGCGCAGCGTCGCCAGGATCTCGCGAGCGTTTGCGGAGAAGCTTTCGCCCTCGGGGGTCAGGAACAGCTGGCGGGTCGTCCGCTGGACGAGCCGGACGCCGAGCCGGTTCTCCAGGCTGGCCAGATGCCGGCTGACCCCGGAGACCGAGATGCCCAACGCATCCGCCGCCCGGCTGAGATTGCTCTCCTCGGCGATCTTGGTGAACACCTCGAGTTCGGTGAGTCTGTCCATTGTTGCGCCATCTGGGAGAGATTACGGTAATGTTCACATATCCAGCGATTTTGGCAAGGGGCTCATTCGGGGGCGCTGGACGTTTCCGGCATACGCCGGGGTGACCAATCTTTGCAGAACCTGCAACGCTCTTTTCCAAAATACGTGATTTATCCCGTAATCATCCGGTGTCAGCCTCTGATGATCCGTGTGGGCATCAATCCCCATCTTCCGCTGTCCCGGCGCCCAGAACTTTCCCGGTAAATCCCAAGGAGCTGTCGATGAGCGATTCTGCAGTCGCCCGGTGTCCCATACGCCATATCGTCATGTGGCGTGTCGCCGGCGCGACGGTTGAAGAAAAGCGGACCAACGTGGAGGCGGTGAAGCGCGGCTTCGAATCCCTGCGCGGCGCCATCCCCGGAATGACCCATCTGGAAATCGGCATCGACGAGAGCCGCATTTCCTATGCCTGCGACATGGTTCTGGTAACAGATTTCGAAAGCGCCGACGCGCTGCGGACCTATGCCGATCATCCGGCCCACCGGAGCGTGCGCGACGCGCTCGACGGGCTGCGCGTAGAACGGCATCAAGTGGATTACCCGCTGTCGCACGCCGGAGGATTCTGACATGGACTCGCCCACGGACACGCCTGCCAACACGCCTGCCAACATGTCCAAGGATGTCTGCGGGGAGCCGCGCAGCTTCACATATGTGGGCAATCCGGCCCGCGTGATCTTCGGCCCCGGAACGATCGCCCGGCTGCCAGACGAGGTCGACCGGCTGGAGGCGAAGCGGGCGCTGATCCTTTGCACCCCGGCCCAGCAGGACGAGGCCGACAGGCTCGCCGCTCTGTTGGGCGCGCGTGCCGCCGGCGTCTTTCCTGGCGCGGCGATGCACACGCCGGTGGATATCAGCGACTTCGCCACTGACCGGGCGCGCAGCCTCAAGGCCGACGTCCTGGTTGCCATCGGCGGCGGATCGACCACTGGTCTCGGTAAGGCGATTGCGTTGCGCACCGATCTGCCGCAGATCGTGTTGCCGACCACCTATGCCGGGTCGGAGATGACGCCGATCCTGGGCGAGACCAGCAACGGGCAGAAGCGGACGCAATCCTCGCCCCGCATCCTGCCGGAGGTGGTGATCTACGACGTCGAACTGACGCTCGGCCTGCCTGCCGGCCTGTCCGGCACCAGCGGCATCAACGCCATCGCCCATGCCGTCGAGGCGCTTTACGCCCGCGACAGCAATCCGGTCATCGACGCGCTGGCGGTCGAGGCCATCGGTGCGCTGGCCGGCGCGCTTCCGGCGATTGCCGCCGATCCCCGCGATCTGGCCGCCCGCAGCCGGGCGCTGTACGGCGCGTGGCTGTGCGGCGTCTGCCTGGGATCGGTCGGCATGGCGCTGCACCACAAGCTGTGCCACACGCTGGGCGGCAGCTTTGACCTGCCCCATTCGGAAACCCACACCGTCGTGCTGCCCCATGCGCTGGCCTACAACGCGCCGGCGATCCCCGGCGCGATGGAGAAGCTCGCCCGCGTTCTCGGTCCCGATCCGGCGGCGGCATTGTTCCGCATCGGCCGGGCGGTCGGCGCACCGTCCGGGCTGAAGGAGCTCGGAATGCCGGCGGAGGGGATCGACCGCGCCGCCGATCTGGCCCTGTCCAACCCCTATTGGAACCCCCGCCCCCTCGAACGTCTGGCCCTGCGCGACCTGATCGCGCGCGCCTGGGATGGGGCGGAACCGCTGTCCTCGTGAAGGAGGGACAATGTCCGGTTACTTCAGCGAAGCCCGCTCCGCCGAGACGGTGATCGACCGCATCGGCGCCGGGGCGGATCCCCGTCTGCAGCGCATCATGGCGTCGCTGATCACCCATCTGCACAGCTTCATCAAGGACGTCGCGCTGACCGAGGCGGAATGGGAGCAGGCCATCGGCTTCCTGACCGAGACGGGGCAGATGTGCAGCGGGACCCGGCAGGAATTCATCCTGCTGTCGGATGTGCTGGGAGCGTCGATGCTGGTCGACGCCATCAATCACCGGACGCCGGCTCCGGCGACTCAGAGCACGGTCTTCGGGCCGTTCCATGTCGACGGCGCGCCGGTCCGGCAGATGGGAGAGTCGATCAGCCTCGACGGCAAGGGCGAGCCATGCCTGTTCCGCGGGCGGGTGCTCGACACCGACGGAAACCCGATCGCCGGCGCCTCGGTCGATGTCTGGTCCGACAATGCGGACGGCTTCTACGACGTGCAGCAGCCGGACATCCAGCCGCCCTTCAACAACCGCGGCGTTTTCCTGACCGGGGAGGACGGTCGCTACGCTTTTCGTGGCGTCAGGCCGGTGTCCTATCCCATCCCGTCCGACGGACCGGTGGGCCGGATGCTGGCGGCGCTGGGCCGCCATCCCTGGCGGCCGGCCCACATGCATTTCCTGATCGGCGCCCCAGGCTTCGAACGCCTGATCACGCACATCTTCGTCGCCGGCGACGGCTATCTGGACTCCGACGCGGTGTTCGGGGTCAAGGACCAGCTGATCGTCGAGTTCAAGCCGACCGACAGCCCGTCTGAAAGCTGGCTCGCCGAATACGACTTCGTCCTTGTCCGCCGGACGCAATGACTGCCGCACCGCCGGCTGACGTAACGGCGGTGTGAGCGAAGCAGACAATCGCCGGCCCTGCCGCCGGCCATGAACAGGAAGACATCATGAAAATCGCGCAGCCCGACAGCGTCGTGGAGCAACTTTCCCCGGCGGTCGTCGCCTTCCTCAAGGCGCCGGCGATGGTGATCGGCGCCGGGTCGGTCCCGGCGCTCAGCGGCCGCACCTATCCGGTTTACGACCCGGCGACCGGACAGGTCCTGGCGCAGGTTCCGGCCGGCGCCGCCGAAGATGTCGACGCCGCCGTCACCGCGGCGCAGGCGGCGTTCGAGGGGCCGTGGTCTCGCCTGCTGCCGACACCGCGCCAGGCGGCCATGCTGCGGCTGGCCGATCTGATCGAGGCGAACGGCGAGGAGCTGGCCCAGCTGGAGACGCTGAACAACGGCAAGTCGATCATGATGTCGCGGCTGCTGGAGGTTCAGGGGGCGGCCGAGTATTTCCGCTACATGGCCGGCTGGGCGACCAAGATCGAGGGCTCCACCCTCGACGTGTCGATCCCGATCCCGCCCGGCATGCGCTATCAGGCCTTCACGCGCAAGGAGCCGGTCGGCGTCGTCGCGGCGATCACGCCGTGGAACTTCCCGCTGACCATGGCGGCCTGGAAGGTGGCGCCCGCCCTGGCCGCCGGCTGCACCGTCGTGCTGAAGCCGGCGGAGGAGACGCCGCTCACCTCGATCCGGCTGGCGCAGCTCTGCCTGGAGGCCGGCATCCCGGAGGGCGTCGTCAATGTCGTCACCGGCATGGGCGAGGCGGCGGGCGCCCCGCTGGTCGCCCATCCCGGTATCGCGAAGATCAGCTTCACCGGCTCCACCGAGACCGGCAAGCTGATCGGCGTCCAGGCGGTGCGCGACATGAAGCGGGTGACGCTGGAACTCGGCGGCAAGGCACCGATGATCATGTTCGACGACATGGACCTCGATCTGCTGGGCGTCGCCGCCGGGATCGGCAGCTTCTTCAACACCGGGCAAACCTGCTGCGCCGGGGTGCGGATCTATGCGCAGAAGGGCGTCTACGACCGCGTTCTGGATGCGGTCGCCGGCCTGACCCGCGGCCTGTCGATCGGCTCCGGCCTCGACCCGTGCAACCAGATCAACCCGCTGGTCTCGGCGCGCCACAAGGCCCATGTCCAGGCCTGCATCGCCCGCGGCATCGAGCAGGGCGCCAAGCCGGTCATCAGGGGCAGCGCGCCCGCCGACGGCTTCTACGTCGCGCCGGAGCTGTTCGTCGATGTGCGCCAGGACATGGCGCTGATGCAGGAGGAGGTGTTCGGCCCGGTCGTCACCGTCACCCCCTTCGACGATGCCGACGAGGCGATCCGGCTCGCCAACGACACCCGCTTCGGGCTGGGGGCGTCGATCTGGACCGCCGACCTCAACAAGATGATGCGGTACGTTCCCAGGATCCAGGCCGGGACGGTCTGGGTGAACAGCCACAACCTGCCCGACCAGAACATGCCCTTCGGCGGCTTCAAGCAGTCGGGGATCGGCCGGGAACACGGGCGCGGCGCGCTCGACAATTACCTGGAGACCAAGTCGGTCTGCGTTGCCTACCGCTGAGTTCGGACGGGGGGCGGGCCGGCGGAGCCTGCCCTTTCTTCACGGTACCCGGCTTCGGCCATCGGCGCCGCCGCATTGTGGAAAGTAGAGATATGCTGGATGCGATCCTTGCAGGCCGGCCGGGCGGCCGGCGGTTCCGGCGGCACCTGTTCCGCCATATCTTCGAGGCGTCTCCCGATGCCTTCATGCTGGTGTACCGGGACGTCGTCGTCGATTGCAACGATGCGGCGTTGCGCATGCTGGGCTATGACAGCCGCGCGGCCATTCTCGGCGTATCGCCGGACGACTTCGATCCGGAATACCAGCCGGACGGCAGGCAGTCGGCCGAGGTCAGCCTGGAGATCGTCGAGCTGGCTCAGCGCAACGGCCACCACCGTTTCGAATGGCAGCATGTCCGCAGGGATGGCACGCCCTTCCACGTCGTCATCACGTTGATGACGTGCAGGATCGCCGGCTATCCGGTGATGCTGAGCTTCTGGCAGAACATCGATGCGCTGGTCGCCGCGCGGCAGGCGGAACAGCGCAGCCAGCGGGAGTTGGGCGACTTCCTGCGTGACCTGTCCGGCGCCTTCAGCGCCACCGTCAGGACCGTCGAGGCGGATCTGTCGCGGAAGGTCGGGGCGGCGGTGCGGGAGGCCGAGAGGTTGTCCGAACTGGCCGTGGATGCCAGCCGGCTGGCGAAGGTCGGCGCCGATGCGGTGTCGTCGGCGAACGGCGCGGCCGACGGGGTCGCATCGGCGGCGATCGAGCTTTCGGCCTCGATCTCGGAGATCAGCCGACAGCTTCTGTCGGGGCTGGAGGTGACGGAGCGGTCCGGCGGGCAGGCCGATCAGGCCCGGCAGATCGTCGGGCGTCTCGATGTCGCCGCCCGGCGGATCGTCGGCATCGTCGACCTGATCCGGACCGTCGCCAACCAGACCAACCTGCTGGCGCTGAACGCCACCATCGAGGCGGCGCGCGCCGGCGACGCCGGCAAGGGATTCGCCGTGGTCGCCAGCGAGGTCAAGGCGCTGGCCGGGCAGACCGCCAGAGCCACCGAGGAGATCGGCGCCGAAGTCGCGCGTATCCAGGCAGTCGCGCGGGAGGCGGCGGACTCGACCGGCGCCCTGGCAGGTGCCATCGGCACGCTGGGGCAGGTGATGGCCGGCATCTCCGCGTCCGTCGAGCAGCAGCGCGCCGCAACGGAAGAGATTTCGCGCGGGATCCAGCATGTCGCCGGCCAGACGGCGAGCGCAACCGACCGCATCGGCGCCTGCGAGGCATTGACCGGCGACACCCGCGACGCGGTCGGCGGGCTGGCGCGCGATGTCGGCGACGTGAAGGCGCTGGCCGATGCGCTGGGCGGCCACACCGAAGAGTTCATGCGCTCCCTCGACCGCCGGCAATCCTGCGGGTGACAGGGTTCAACCGGGATCGGCTTCGCCGGCCGCCCCATCGCTGTCCCGCTGGGCGTCCCGGCGGAACGCGCTCGGCTCCACCCCGGTCCATCTCCTGAAGGCGCGCCAGAACGCCGTCTCATCCGAATAGCCGAGCGCGCTGGCAACCTCGGAGATTCTTGCGCCCTTCTGGGACAGGTAGATCTGCGCCATCTGCTGCCGGTGCTGGCTCAGCAGGTCGCGCAGGCTGGTGTTCTCGTCGGCCAGCCGGCGCTGGAGGTTGCGGGACGACATCCGAAGATCGCTGGCGAGCGTTTCGATTGTGATCGGCTTCTGTCCCAGATAGAGGGCGATCAGCGCGCGCACCTGCTCGACGATGGTTTCCTCGGCATATTCCTGTCCGATCAGATCGGTGATGTGACGTTCGAGGATGGTGGTCAGGCCACGGTCTTCCGTCCGATGGATGCGGGAGGCATCGTCGCGGCGCATGACGAAGCGGTTCCCCGATTGCCGGAACAGCACGGGCGCCCGGAAGACGCGTTGGAGAAGGGCGGCGTCCCCGTCCTCGGCATGTTCGAAATGCACTTCGACCGGCCGCCAGTCCTGCGCGAAACAGGATCTGACCAGCTGGCAGTTGGCGACGAGCGTGTATTCGGCATCCTGTCGGCGTGGCCAGAGTTCCGTATCGGCAATCCGGTAGCTCCAAACCAGATCCTCGCCCACCTCGAACAGCGTCGATTGGGTGCCGCCCTGCAAGGCCTTCGCGTAGGTGGAGAGCCGATCGAATCCGACTCTCACAGTAGGGGATAGCGAGAACAGAACCCCCATCGGACCGATGTCTGCAGGCCGGATCTTCAAACCAAGCTTGATCCCCAGATTCGGCTCCTTCAGGTCATCCGCCACGCTCTCGAACAACCTGACATATTGCGCCAGAGGGAGCTTTGAATAGGGATCGGTCACCATGCCTTGAATCAAGCCATGCTTGCCCAAAAACTCAGCAATATCCATCTTGTATTGGGACAGATGGGTAAAGAGCGGGGCAAGAGCCGAGGCTCGGATGAGAGCCGATCTCTGGTTTGTGGATAGAGTATTGGAGGGAGGCATGAATGGCCTTCCGCAGACGTAGGGTTGGCGCACTCTATCGGAAAAATGGCGCGGAATACAATGGGGCCATCGGAAAATACGTTCATAGTCCAGAAACAATAAAAACCTACGCAGGGAGTCAATCTCATGTCCCTCGACGCAACCGCCCATGCGCCCAAAGGTGAGCGCCTGTCGCGGAATTCCATCGGACTTCTCCATATCGTCTTCTTCGTCGTCGCCGCCGCCGCCCCGCTGACCGCGGTGGTTGGGGCGTCGCCCGCGGCATTCGCCTTCGGCAACGGCGCCGGGGTCCCCGGCGCCTTCGTGCTGGCCGGACTGCTCTACATCATCTTTTCCGTCGGCTTCACCGCCATGAGCCATCATGTCGGCGGCACCGGGGCCTTTTATGTCTATATCGCCCAGGGCCTTGGCCGGCATCTGGCGGTCGGTGGCGCGCTGATCTCGCTGCTGACCTACAGTTCGGTGCAGATCGCGGTCTATGCGCTGGCGGGCGTCTTCATGTCCGGAATGCTGGAAGGTCACGGCATCGCGGTACCATGGTACGCGTGGTCGTTCGCCATGCTTCTGCTGGTCCATCTGTGCGGCCAGCGCAACATCTCCTTCTCCGGCAAGATCCTCGGCGTCGCGATGATTCTCGAATTCGTCGTGCTGCTGGCGCTGGATCTCGGCATCCTGTTCCAAGGCGGCGGTCCCGAGGGGCTGACCCTGAACAACTTCTCGCCCTCGGTCGTGTTCGGGCCGGGGCTGGGCATCGCCCTGGTCTTCGTCGTCGGATCCTTCATCGGCTTCGAATCGACGGCGATCTTCGGCGAGGAAGCCCGCGATCCGGCCGTGACCATTCCCCGCGCAACCTACGTCGCCGTGCTGCTCATCACCCTGTTCTACGCCTTCTCGACCTGGGCGATCGCCCAATATTACGGCTTCTCGCAAATCCAGCAGGAGGCCATGAACAACAAGGAAACCCTTTATTTCGTGGCGGCGGAGAAGGTGCTCGGCGGCTGGTCGGTGGCGCTGATGAACGGATTGCTGGCGCTGTCCTTCTTCGCCTGCGTCCTGTCCTTCCACAACACGCTGAACCGCTATTTCTTCGCGCTTGGCCGCGAAGGGGTCGCCTGGCACAAGCTGGCGGCGATCCATCCGGTCCACAATTCCCCGCATGTCGCCGGCACCGTGCAGACCCTCTCGGCGGGGGGCATCCTGCTGGCCTTCGTGCTGGGCGGCGCCGACGGGTTCGCGGTGGTCTTTTCCTGGATGTCGGCGCTGGCGGTCCTCGGCATCCTGGCCGTGCAGATCATGGTCTCCCTGGCGATCATCATGTATTTCCAGCGCAACCACCGCGGCGAGCATGGCCTGCTCGCCACCCTCGTCATGCCGGTCGTCGCCACCGTCGGCCTGATCGGGGCCTTCTTCCTGGTCACCGAGAATCTCGAACTGCTGACCGGCAGCGACAGCCACATCGTCCAGGCCTTCCCGGTGGTGGTGCTGGCCTTCGGGCTTGGCGGACTGCTGCTGGCCCGGGTGATCCGGCTGTGCAAGCCCGACCTGTACGAGAATTTGGGCCGCGTCTTCGACTGAACCGTTCGCAATCGCGCCTTCGGGGCAGGGTCGGGGCCGGACGTCGGGAGAGACGTCCGGCCCCGGCCTCATTCCATATCAACGGCAACATCCGCTGTCTGCTCCTGCGCTCCGTGCCGCTTCCGGTACATCGACGGCGTCATGCCGAACCAGCGGCGGCAGGCACGGGTGAAGCAGGCACCGTCGGCATAGCCCAGGACATGGGCGATTTCCGTGATCGACAGGTCCGATCCGGTCAGATAGTTCGCCGTCAGCGCCCGCCGCTTGTCCTGCTTGATGGATGAAAAGCTCTCCCCCGTCCGGCGCAGGGACCGCTGCAACGTGCTGGGCGACAGGCCGAGGGCCTGTGCCGTCGATTCCATGCTGAAGCAGCCGTCGCCGGGGAAATGGTCGGACGCCATGCGGCGGACCTTGTCCTCCAGCGATTGTGTCGGCGCCGCCCGCTCGCGCAGCATGCCGAGGTAATGCTCGACGAAGCCGCTGACCCGCTGATCGACGCCGCTGCGGGAAATCGCCAGATCGCCGGCGGGGAAGATCAACTCGTTGGCCGGCTGGTTGAAATAGAGCGGCGCCTTGAAAACGGCGTCGTGGGTTCTGAGGCTGGCGGGGGCCGCATGTTCGAAATGCACCTCCAGCGGACGCCAGGCCGGGCCGGCCAGCGACCGCATCATCTCGACGACGATCGCCAGCGAGAACTCCGCGTCATGCCGGCGCGGAAAGATCCGCTTGTCCTCGATGCGGTAGCGGAAAACGCAGGCGTCCCCGTCCCGTGTCATGCTGCAGGTCGTTCCCTGCTGGACCAGCCAGTTGTATTCGATGAAGCCCTTGAGGGCCGCTCCCAGCGTGGGGGCGGTGGTGAACAGCAACCCCACCGGCCCGAGGGTGAGCGGCGACAGATTGCGGGCGACGGACAGCCCGAAATTGCCATCCTTGACATAGACGGCAGCCGCTTCGAAAGCGGACACATAGTTGCGCAGGGGAATGTCGCGATAAGGATCGCGCGGCGTTGCCTCCGACAGATCGAAGCGGCTCAACAGGACGTCGGGTGCGTAGCCTCTGTTTTTCAACGCATCGATTAGGCTTTGCGTCACCATGGCCCAAATCTTGGGCTCATCGCCAGAAGACGCTTTCTTCGGCATGATCGGCATCCGGCTGCGGGACTATGACCTCAAATATCAAATCCCTGCCCGCCGTTGGCAAGCGCAAAAACCGCCTGCGACCGACCGCAACGCGGGTCGATCGAGGCGGCTGGGAACCGGGCCGTCGGGAAAAAGCGCTTTGCTTATTGCAGGCGGGCGAGGCGATAGGGGGTCGGATCGACGATCGGCGTTCCGCCGGTCACGAGGTCGGCGGCGAGCTGGCCGGCCGCCGGGGCGGTGCCAAAGCCGTGGCCGGAAAAGCCGGTGGCCAGCGTCAGGCCGGGAATTCTCTCGACCTTGTCGATGACGGGGAGGGAATCCGGCGTGATGTCCATCGTGCCGCCCCAGACCTCCTCGATCCGGGCATTGGCGAAGACGGGCCAAGCCGATCTGATGTTCTCCATCGCCTCGGCGTTGATGCCGTGATCGACGCGCGGGTCCATCGTCCGCACTTTCTCGAATGGCGTGCTCGCGGAATGGCGCCAGCGGCGTGCCAGCAGGAGATCGTCGAAGAACTCCCTGCCGAAGCTGATGCGCAGCTGGCTGCGCCCTTCGCGGAACATCGGCAGATAGCGCATGCCGAGCAGGGCGTGATCGAGGACCAGGGGCGAGCCGACCGCGCCGCGCTGGCAGATGGTGAAGCCACCGTCCCTGCGCTTGCGGAAGGAGAAATCCGGAGCGCCGACCGCGATTTCGGTGGGGCCGTCCATCGGGGCGGTGCGGATCGCGTAGCACACCAGCGGCAGGGTGGGCAGAAAGACGCCCAGGTTGCCGAGAAAGCGGCGGGACCACAGGCCGCCGGCGAGAACGACCTCCTCGCAGGCGATCTCCCCTCTTTCGGTGACGACGCCGCTCACCCTGCCGCCGGACCGGGACAGGTCCCGGACGGCGCAGTTCTCCACGATGACGGCGCCCTTCGCCATCGCTGCCGCGGCAACGGCACTGGAGGCGAGGGTGGGTTCGGCGCGGCCGTCCGACGGGGTGTGGATGCCCCCGGCCCATCTGCCCGTCCCACCCGGCACCAGACGGTCGATTTCCGTTGGTGAGAGGATCCGGGTGTCCAGCGCCAGGGCCTCGGCCGTCTTCATCCACCGGCGATGGACGTCGAGTTCGCCTTCGGTCCGGGCGAGAAACATGATCCCGGCCTGCCGGTAGCCGACATCCGTGCCGGTGCGCGCGTCCATCTCCCTCCACAGCCGGTCCGACGCCAAGGCCAGCGGCAGATCAGGGGCGGAGCGGGAGGTCTTGCGCACCCAGCCGAGGTTGCGGGACGACTGCTCTCCTGCCAGCCGCCCCTTTTCCAGAACCACCACCGGAACGCCGCATTCGCTCAAGGTCAGGGCGGTCATCAGCCCCACGATCCCTCCCCCGATCACGACGACGGTCGTGGACTTGGGCAGAACCGTGGATGTCTGGACGGGAGAGATGACCGGAGCCATGGCGGATGTCCTTGATGCGAAAGACGATAGGAGGGAGACGGGCAAGGGGATCAGGGGGAGACGGTGATGCGCTCCACCTCCGCCTTGCCGCTGCCCCGATAGGCGGTCACCTCGATCTCCACCTTGTAGGTGGTCGAGCCGAGCGGCGGGCAGGTCACGGTCGTGGTCGGATCGATGCCGCGGAACCGGTCGCCGAAGATCCCCATGACGGTGGGGGTGTCCTCGGGAGTCTGGATGAACACCCGGGTTGAAACCACGTCGGCCAGACTGGCGTCGACCGCCTTCAGCGCCCGTTCGATGTTGTCGAACACCTGATGGGTCTGGGCGGTCACCTCCGCCGGAATCTCCTTTGTATCCGGATTACGGCCAGCGGTGTTCGAGACGAAGATCCAGTCGTCCACCGCGACGATACGCGAATAGCTGCTGACCTCTTCCAGCTTCGTGCCGGTTTTGACTTTGGTGATTTTCACCATTTCGGACGCTCTTGCATAATGGGGAAAGGGCGGGAGAAAGGGTCAGCGCAGGACCGGCGTTTCCCAGAGGTTGAGCTTGACGCCGATCCCCTTCTTCACGGCATTGCGGTAGACGACCGTGCCCCAGGCGACATCCTCGACCGGCATGCCGCCGACCGACAGGATGATGATTTCCTCGTCGTTGCGGCGGCCCGGCCGGGCGCCGGCGCAGATTGCGCCGAGATCTTCCAGTTCCTCGCGGTCCATCTTCCCTTCATGGATCATGTCCATGAAGCGGACGCCGATGACCGGGACATGGACATGGGCGGGCTTGGGCAGTTCCTCGAACCACGCCTCGTAGAGGCCGATGTTGTCCATCACCTTGCGGATGTCGGATTTCTCCATGCCGGAATCGATCTCGCAGGACGCCGGCATCGACAGGAACGCGCCCGGCTTGACCCAGTCGCGCTTGACGACGGGATACTTTGAAACGTCGCCGGTCTCGCCGGATGCGCAGTAGGTGACGATGTCGGAATCGCGGACGATCGTCTCGATGTCGTGGACGACTTCGATCGTGGTGATCTGCGGATAGGTCTCCCGTGTCCAGGAGATGAAGCTGTCGAGGCTTTTCTGCCCGCGGCCCTGAACCTTCACCGTGTCGATGTTCGGGCAGGTCGCCATGAAGGCCGCCAGCGAGGTCTTCGCCATGACGCCGGGACCATAGACGCCGACCACCCGGGAGTCCCGGCGGGCCAGATGCCGCGCCCCGACGCCGGGAACCGCGCCGGTCCGATAGGCGGAGAGCAGGTTGGCGGACATATGCGCCAGGGGAGCGCCGGTGTCGGCGTCGTTCAACGTGAACATGAGGATCGAGCGGGGAAGCCCCTTTTCGCGGTTCGCGATGTTGGAGCCGTACCATTTCATTCCCGCGGTACAGTATTTGCCGCCGAGATAGGCGGGCATCGCCATGAAGCGGCGGTCGGCCGTCGGCTTCGGCATGGTCGGGAATGGGGAATTTTCCGGGAAGACGACCATGGCGCCATGGGAGTCGTTGTTGGCGCCGGCCATCCGGTAATCGCCGGTATGCAGCAGCACGAACATGTCTTCCATCGTGTCCACGCAGGCAGCCATGTCGGTCACGCCGGCTTTCACCATGTCCTGTTCCGAGAGATAGAGGAAATCGATCCTGGGCAGGTCGCTCATTGCGTCGTTCTTTCCTGAAAGCGCCGTGGGCGAGCATTCCGGCGCTCACGATGGCGGCAGAGGCCGCTCGCCCGGCAGGTGCGGGTGGTCGGAAGGGAAAAACCGGAGAAATGCGATCGGCTTTTTGAGTTTCTGGATTCTTTATGCCTTTGAAATAATTCATAAATACAAAGATACGGAAGTGATCACAGAAAGATAAATGTCAGGAATTATGCTGTTGATTCTAGTGATTGAGATTATATTTTCACTTGTTGATAGTTTGACTTGGTCTCCTTGGCTGAAGCGCCGAGGAGCCAATGATTTTTCTCGCGTTTGATCGCTGTGTCACGGAGAGCGCCCTTCCTGGCGGATGCTTGGTCAGTGGGGTCTATTGCTGCCGATGCCGATAGACGACTTGCCCAATCAAGATTTGGGAAATGGCTTCAAACTGCTTGATCGAAACGGTCAATTTTTTGACATTTCAGGTCAGTCGATGGTTTCGGCCTCTCAAGCCGCTTTGGAAGCCCACGGCAATGGCATGAACGAGACCACCGGGTCAGCCAGGGACCTTATCAGGGCGGCCGGCCTCGCGCGGCTGCGGCCGGTCCCGGTCGGTGGCCTCCAGGTCAAGGCGCAGGTCGAAGCTGACCAATCCAGGGGAACACGGAAAGGCGCCCTTCTACATCATGACCCAGCACCGGCAAGCCCGGGCCTCGATGCACCAACACCCCGCAAAACGGCTGGCTGAAAGCGAGCATCTTCAGCCCCTCCGCCATTGCCATGTTTCAATGCAACCCACACCCCTGTCTGCAGATCAAGCGCGGCCTGTTCGGAGGGAATTGGCCAATCTCCGAGTGGACCCGCCGTCGATTGTGGCGGGTCTCGGGGAGATCGGTTCAACGGTCGTCCATATCATGACCCCGTGCCTGCTGGTGCCGAAGGTCCGGGCGGGGCCGTGGTTCCCGGTCCGCCCAGGCCGACCAGCAGATGTTCGATGAAGCTGCGCACCTTCGGCGAGACGTGGCGGGTCGCCGGATAGACGGCATGGACGGCCTCGTCCGTCACCTCAAGCTCCGTCAGGACCGGGATCAGGCGACCGGCGCGGATGTCGTCCTCGACGATGAAGTCGGCCAACCGCGCCAGCCCCAGCCCGCCCACAGCGGCATGGCGCAGCAGCCACAGGCTGTCGGTCTGGAAGCCGCCGGCCGGACGCAGGATTTCGCGCCGGTCGCCGACCAGGAACTCCCACTCCGTCCGGCCGGAGCCAGACAGCAGCGTCAGGCAATCGTGGCGGGCGAGGTCGGACGGCGACTGCGGCGTGCCCCGGCGCTCCAGATAGTCCGGGCTGGCCACCACATGGCGGCGCAACGGCCGCAGGCGGCGGGCAATCAGGGTGGAATCGGCAAGCCGCCCGGCGCGGATCGCCAGATCGAACCCGTCGTCGATCAGCCGCTGCACGCGGTCGCTCAGGCTGGCCTCCAGCGACACGCCGGGGTAACGGCGCAGGTAAGAGGGCAGTAGCGGTGCCACCCGCATCTGGCCGAACATCACCGGCATGGTGACGCGCAGCGTGCCGCGCGGCTCCTCGCCCATCTCGGTCAGCGACTGTTCGGCCTCGTCCAGCGCCGCCAGGATGGCGCGGGCCCGCAGGCAGAAGGTGGCGCCGGCATCGGTCAGCGCGATCCGCCGCGTCGTGCGCGCCAGCAATCGGGTGCCCAGCCTGTTCTCCATCTGGGCGATCCGCCGGCTGATGGCCGACGCGGACAGCCCGAGACGCTCCGCCGCCGCCGACAGGCTGCCGCTGTCCACCACCTCCACCAGCACCGTCAGATCGTCCAGCCGGTCCATGCTGTCCCCCTTCCCCCGCTCAGTTTGTTCGGTTTGGGCGCATTCTTGCGTTTTGCGCAAAGATATTGTGCGTGTCCCCCCATGTTTCGCAAGTCCGGCTTTTGACAGGATCGGGTCAACGGACACGCCGACAGGGAATTGCCCGATGCGTCTTCAACGCCAACTCCGCACCATCCGGGCGCAGGCCGGAAAGACCCTGCCGCCGGGGGTGATGGCGATGATGGACCGGGTGATCGCCGACCTGAAGGCGCGCGGGGTCGAGTTGGGGGCGCTGCGCCCCGGACTCCAGGCTCCCGACTTCGCCTTGCCCAACCAGCTCGGCCAGACCGTGTCGCTGTACGAGACGCTGGAGCGGGGGCCGGTCGTCCTGTTGTTCTACCGCGGCGAATGGTGTCCTTATTGTTGCGCCCAACTCAGGGCCATGCAGATGGCGCTGCCGCAGTTGACCGCCGCTGGCGCCCGGTTGGTCGCGGTATCGCCCGAACTGCCCGACCACAGCCTGACGCTGGCGGAGCGCAATGCGCTCGACTTCGACATCCTGTCCGACCGTGGAGCGGTGGTGGCGCGCAGCTATGGCCTCGTCTTCCGCGTGCCGGACGAACTGCGCGACCTCTACCGCGACCGCGGTCTCGACTTCAATGCCCGCCAGGGCCGCCCGCCCGGCGAGCCCTGGCAGCTGCCGATCCCGGCGACCTACCTGCTGTCGCCAAGCGGTGTCGTCCGCTTCGCCGCCATCGACGCCGACTTCACCCAACGCCCGGAGCCGCAGGCACTCGTCGACCTGCTGCACGACCGCGTGCCGGTGTCCTGACCGACGCCGGCCATTCCACCCAACCGGCCAACTCCCACGGCCGGCCCATCCATGCAGAGAGGAATCCGTCAATGACCGCCACCAAGACCGCCACCAAGACCCTGGCCCTGCTCCCCATCGCCGGCGCGCTGGCGGGTGCCCTGACCCTGATGGCCGGCCCGGCTGCGGCGCAGTCCAACATGGAGAAATGCTATGGCATCGCCAAGCCGGGCGAGAATGGCTGCGCCCACGCCAAGGGCCTGCATTCCTGTGCCGGCAACACCAGCCTGACCTATGACGGCGGCGATTGGAAGCTGGTCAAGGCCGGTAGCTGTGAGACGGAAATGGGATCGCTGAAGCCGTTCGACGGCGCCAACCCGAAGAAGAAGGGCTGAGGCGATGACCGCGGCGGCGCCTTCCACACTCCCCCGGCTGGTGCCGGTCGCCGCCGGCATCGGCCTGCGCGAGGCGCACCGGGAGGCGTTCGTCGCGGCCGGCTCCCCAATCCCCTGGGTTGAGATTCATCCGGAGAATTACCTGGTTCCGGGCGGGCCGCGTCTGGCCGGCATCCTGCGGGTCCGGCGCGACCGGCCGGTCAGCTGCCATGGCGTCGGCCTGTCGCTGGGCAGCGCCGGGGGGCTCGATCCCGACCATTTGATGCGGCTGCGCGCGCTCTACGACCGGCTGGAACCGGGGCTGATCTCCGAACATCTGTCCTGGAGCGTCACGGACGCCACCTACTTCAACGATCTGCTGCCGCTGCCCTATACCGAGGACAGCCTGGAGCGGGTCCGCCGCAACATCGACCATGCCCAGGACGTTTTCGGCCGGCGCATCCTGGTCGAGAACCCGGCGGCCTGCATTGCCTTCGCCGACAGCACCATTCCCGAAGCCGAATTCCTGGCCGAACTGGCCGCCCGCACCGGCTGCGGCCTGCTGCTGGACGTCAACAACCTCTACGTCTCGTCGGTCAATCTCGGCTTCGACCGGTCGGCATGGCTCGACGCCATCCCGGCGGACGCGGTCGGCGAGCTGCATCTGGCCGGTCATGCCCGCATGACCATCGGCGGCGAGGAACTGCTGGTCGACGACCATGGCAGCGCCGTCGGCGCCGCCGTGATGGCTCTCTACGCCGACGTGCTGGAGCGCATCGGCCCGCGGCCGGTGCTGATCGAATGGGATAACGACCTGCCGCCGCTCGACGGCCTGCTGGAAGAGGCGGGCAGGGCGCAACGGCTGCTCGATGCGACGATGCGGAAGCTGAAGATGCCGGAGGTCCATTGTGCCGGCTGACGTGAAACTGGCGGGATTCCAACGCGACTTTGCCGCCTTCCTGCTGCGCGGCGAGCCGGCGGTCGCCGGGGCGCTGCGGCCGGATTTGCCGGCCGGGCGGCTTGCAGTCTACCGCAACACAGTGATGGGATCGCTGGCCGCCGTCCTCGGCCATGCCCATCCGACCCTGTGCCGCGCCCTGGGAGAGGAGCGCTTCACCGCGCTCGTCTGCCGGTTCGTGGCGGAGGCGCCGCCCCGCCTGCCGATGCTGTGGAGCTATGGCGCCGGCTTCGCCGACTGGCTGGACGGCCTGGATGCGGCTGAAGGAGGTCAGGCCTGGGCGCCTGATCT
Source organism: uncultured Azospirillum sp. (assembly GCA_965650625.1). GTDB lineage: Bacteria > Pseudomonadota > Alphaproteobacteria > Azospirillales > Azospirillaceae > Azospirillum. The sequence goes on from CBFGPE010000001.1 coordinate 87,432, forward strand.
CGCCCGGCTCGACTGGGCGATGCACGAGGCGCTGTTCGCCGCCGATGCCGAACCGCTCGACCTCGCCCGGCTCGCCGCCATCCCGCCGGAACAGGCAGGATCCCTGCGGCTGGTTCCGCACCCGTCGCTGCGGCTGGTGCGCTCGGGCTGGAACATCCATGCGCTGTGGAAGGACGGTGGCGCCGTACCGGCGGCGCTGCCGGAAGCGGTGCTGGTCGGCCGTAGTCCTGTCGATGGCGACGATAGTACCATCGGTGGCGAGGTGCGCTGCGCCCGCCTCACCGCGGCCGACGGGGCGCTCGCATGCCGGCTGCTGACCGGTGCCACCCTTGATGAGGCGGCCGGGGACGAGGCCTCTGCCGGCGCCGACCTGCAATCGTTTCTAGCGCTTCTGCTGCAGAACCGCCTGATTGCCGGCTTCGCACTGGACCGGCCGCCTTCCTTCACCCGACCTGAAGGGTTCGATCCATGACCTCATCGCCATTGCCGCGGTCATCGTCCGCAAGGTTCGGGCAGGCCCCCGCCCGGTTCGGCCGCCTGCCGGAGAGTCGCGACCATGTCGCCGGGTGGCTCGACCGTCATGCCGTACCGCTGTTCGACCTTGCGGTCCGGCTGACGATGGCGCCGATCTTCTTCCGCTCCGGCTTGCAGAAGATCGGCGACTGGCAGGCGACGCTCTTCCTGTTCCAGGAGGAATACCGGGTGCCGCTGCTGCCGGCGAACGTCGCCGCTCTGCTGGCCGCCGCCACCGAGCTGACCATGCCGGTTCTGCTGGTGCTGGGGCTGGCGACGCGGCTGGCGGCAATGCCGCTGCTGGCGATGGCGCTGGTGATCCAGTTCGTGCTGGGCGCCGAAAACCCGGCCTTCAACAATCCGCAGCATTACTTCTGGATGCTGCTGCTCACCGGTCTGATCCTGCGTGGCGGCGGACGGCTGTCGCTCGACCACTGGCTCTTAAGCTTCAGCCGCCGCCACGGAGACCGCCCATGACCACAATGCATCCTGCCACTCCCGATATCCGCGGCCATCGGCGGATCGCCCAGCTCGGCTGGCTTCTCTCGTCCGGGCTGGTCGGCGTGCTGCTGCTGGTCCTGGCGGTCAGCATCGTCACCGTGCAAGGCATCCGGCAGGTGGACGAGCGCTGGAACGCCTACGACCTGGGGGCCGCGGCCAAGGCCGACGCCCTGTCAGACCTGCGCGGGGCGCTGGGGTTCGGCGGGGTGATCCACCGGTTCGGCGACTATCTGCTGACCGGCGATCCGGCCCGCGCCGCCGAGATGCGGCAGAGCCTGAAATCCGCCACCGCCAATCTGGAGGTCTACCGCTATGCCGGCGAGCTGACCACGGCCGAGGGCGCGGCGCTCGACACCATCGCCGCGGCGCTGGCACAGATGGACACCAAACTGACGGAGGCGGAAGCCGCGGTGGCGGCGCACACCCCGCTCGACCGGCTGGCCCGCACCGCCGCATTCGACACTGCGCCGGCCGTGGCCGCCATGCGGACGCTGAACGGCGAACTGACGCGGGCGCGTGCCGCTCTCGGCGAAGCCAACCGCCAGGGCATCGCCGCCCTGAACGGCACGGTGCTGATCGGCGGCGGCGTGGCGCTGGTGCTGCTGGTCGCCATCGCCGGGCTGTTCCTGTGGTTCACCCATCGCCGCATCGTCCATCCCCTGGCCCGACTGGCCGCTTATATGGAACGTCTGGCCGGCGGCGATCTGGAGACTGCGGTGCCGTCGGTCGGCCACCGCGACGAGATCGGCGCCATGGCCGGCACCGTCGGGGTGTTCCGCGATGGGCTCGTCCGGCTGCGTGCGGCGGGCGACCGTGAACGCGCCGAAGCCGAACAGGCGCGCAAACGCCAGGAGGAGCTGGAACGCAACCTCCGCTCCTTCGAGGCGGAGATCGGCGCGCTGGCCGCCGCCCTTGCCGGCCGGGCCGGCACGCTGCACCACACCGGGCAGGAGTTGGCGCACTCCTCCAGCCGGACGATCGACGGCACGCAGGAGGTCTCGGCCGCCGCCGCCCGCACCGCCGAGACCGTCCAGGCGGTCGCCGCCGCCACCGAGGAACTGTCGGCCTCCATCGCCGCGATCGGCCAGCGGGTGCGCGGTTCGGTTGCCATGACCACGGCGGCGGTCGAACAGGCCGACCGCTCCTCCGCCACCGTCGCCAGCCTGGCGGAGGCGGTGCAGCGCATCGGCGAGGTGGTCGGGCTGATCAACGCCATCGCCAGCCAGACCAACCTGCTGGCGTTGAACGCCACCATCGAGGCTGCCCGCGCCGGTGAGGCGGGGAAAGGCTTCGCCGTGGTGGCGCAGGAGGTCAAGAACCTCGCCAACCAGACTGCGCGGGCGACCGAGGACATCACCCAGCAGATCGCGACCATCCGCAGCGCCACCGACGGCGCGGTCGGCGCCATCCAGGGAATCGGCGGCAGCCTGGAGCAGGTGTGCCGCATGGCGCAGGAGATCGCCGACGCCGTCACCCAGCAGGATGAGGCGACGCGCGAGATCGCCCGCAACATCCAGGAGACCGCCGGCACCGCCGGCGCGGTCAGCGCCGCGATTTCCGAGGTTGCACAGGCCGCCGAACAGGCCGGCGCGGTTGCGGAAAGCATGTTCTCCGCCGCACAATCGCTCGGCAGCGAGACCAAACGGCTGGAAGGGGCGGCGCACAGCTTCTCGAAGGCGTTGCGCGCGTGATTTCGGCGGCGGCCGGGGAAGAGGGAAGGGCGGCGTGAGCGACATCGTCAGCGAGGACACCGGGACCACCGCCGGCACGTTATCCCAAGCCGCCGCCTGTTCAGTCCCCGGTTCGGGCCGCCGGACCCTGACCATCGCGCGCTCGGCGCTGCTTCTGGCGGCGGCGCTGGTCGTCTGTCTGGCCGTGATGCTGGCGGTCGGGCTGCAATTGATGCAGGGCATGGGCGCGGTGGCGGAGGGCTGGCGCGACTACGACCTGCAGGCCGCGACCAAATCCGACGCGCTTTCGGAACTGCGCGGGCATCTCGGCCTCGGTGGCGTCATCGACCGGTATCGCGAGGGGGCCGAAAGCGGTGGCGCCGACCATGCGGCACTGGACCGGGCGCTCGCCCTGTCGCGGGCCAATCTGGAGATCTACCGCGACATCGTCACCCCCAGCGAGAGCGAGGCGCGGGCCATCGCCGCCATCGCCGCCTTCCTCGACGCCATCCAGGTGCAGATGGAGGACCCGGCGGCGGCCATCCCTGCGGAGGCTTTCGACGCCTGCCGCCGCGACGCGGTGAAGGGGCTGGCGGCGCTGAACAGCCATCTGAGCGCGCAGCGCGCCCGCCTGACCGCCGCCACGCTGGACGACATCGAAGCCCTGCAGCGGCTGATGGCGGTCGGCGGCGGCGTGATCGCCGTGCTGGTCCTGGGGCTGGCCGGCGCGGCCGTGTGGTTCACCCGCAGCCGCATCGTCGGCCCACTCGGCCGTCTGGTGGAGGATGCCCGCCGGCTGGCCCGCCGCGACCTCGACCGGCCGTTCCAGGGCTGGGGCAAGGCGGTCACGCCGGATGGCGGCTTCCGCCACGACGAGCTGGGCCTGCTCGGCCGCAGCCTGGAGGACAGCCGGGTCGCCCTGCGCGGCCTGTTCGCCGCCATCGAGGAGAAGAGCCGCCGGCTGGGCGAAAGCGAGCGCCGCTATGCCATGGCCGCCGCCGCCACCAACGACGGCCTGTGGGACTGGGATCTGGACAGCGGCGACCTGTTCCTGTCGCCCCGGCTGCGCCAGATGCTTCATCTCCCGGCCGCCGGCGGCGAACCCGGCCTTGCCGCCCTGCTGTCCCACATCCATCCCGACGACCGGCACGCCGTGCTCTCGGCGATCCGCCAGGGGGAACAGGGGACGGACGGCGCCAGCTTCGACGTGGAGTTCCGCGTCCTGCCGCCGGGCCCCGGTGAAGAGGGCGGAGGGCCGCAGCATGGCACCGGCTGGCTCCATCTGCACGGCATCGTCGCTGCGGGTCCGGACGGCCGGGTGGCGCGGCTGGCCGGGTCCGCCGCGGACATCAGCGACCGCAAATCCTACGAGGCGCGGCTGGTCCATCAGGCCACGCACGATTTCCTGACCGGGTTGCCCAACCGCGCGTATCTGGTCCGCTGGCTGCACGACCGGCAAGCGGCGCAGGACGGCGAGCGGAGCGATCTGGCGCTGCTGTTCCTCGATCTCGACGGCTTCAAGCTGGTCAACGACAGCCTCGGCCATGCCGTCGGCGACCGCGTGCTGGTGGCGACGGCGGAGCGGATCGCCGCCCTGCTGGAACCGGGGGAGTTCGTCGCCCGGCTGGGCGGCGACGAATTCGTCGTGGCGGTCCCCGCCGGCCGCGAGGCGGCGATTGCCCGCGCCCAGGCTCTGGAAACGGCCTTCCAGGGCCCACTTTCCACCGGCGGCATGGACTTGCGGGTCGGACTCAGCATCGGTCTGGCGGTCGATGACGGCACCAGCGATGATCCGGACAGGCTGCTGCGTGACGCCGACATCGCGCTCTACCGTGCCAAGGAACATGGCAAGGGGCGCACCGTGCTGTTCGACGCCTCCCTGCGCGAAGCGATCCTGATCCGCAGCCGCCTGGAACGCGATCTGACCCCGGCGCTGGAGGCCGGAGACATCTTCCTGGTCTACCAGCCCATCCTGTCGCTGCCAGACGGGCGGCTTGCCGGCTTCGAGGCCCTGGTGCGCTGGCGCCACCCCGATCTGGGCTTCGTCAGCCCGGCGCAGTTCATCCCCATCGCCGAGGAGACGGGCCAGATCCTGCCGCTCGGCCGCCATGTGCTGGAACGGGCGGTGGATCAACTCGCCTGCTGGCGCCGGACGGCGGGAGGGGCTGCCCTGACCGTCAACGTCAACCTGTCGGCGCGCCAGATGCTGGACGAGCGCTATGTCGACGACATGCTGGCCTTCCTGGCCGATGGCAGCACCGACGGGCTGAAGATCGAGGTGACGGAGAGCATGATCATCACCGACCACGATCAGGCCCGCACCATTCTGGAGCGCTTCCATGCGCTGGGGGTGGCGCTGTGCATGGACGATTTCGGCACCGGCTATTCCTCGCTGTCGCAGCTCAGCCGCTTGCCCTTCGACGTGCTGAAGATCGACAAGAGCTTCATCAGCGCGCTCGGCACCGATCCCAGGCAGGAATCGCTGCTGCGCGGCATCGTCGAACTGGCCCACCGCATCGGGCTGGAGGTCGTCGCCGAAGGGATCGAGACCGAAGCGGAGCGGGAGGTCGTCACCCGGATCGGCTGCGACTATGCCCAGGGCTATCTGTTCGCCCGGCCGCTGTCCGTGGCCGATGCCGAGGCGCTGCTGTCGGCCGCCGGCTCTACTGCGCTTCCGGCGCCATAAGAACGACGGACGGAAAATACGAACGGTAGCGTTTGGCATCGCGGGTCAGCAGCGGCAGTCCGAGCACGGCGGCATGGGCGCCAATGAAGAAATCCGGCAGCACGCCCGAACGGGCGCCCCCCGCGGTGCGATAGCGGCGAAACGCCTTGCCCGCCAGGAACAAGGCTTCGCGCGGGATCTCTCCCATGGCGATCCCGGCCTCATCGAGCAGATCGTCGAGGTCTTCAATCCGGTTAAAACCCACCGACAGTTCGGCATAGACCACGTCGTTGATGATCAGCGGTCCCTTGACGGCGGCACCGTCCAATTGCCGGATAGACCAGTCCGCCCAAACCGGATCGTTCGTCACGAGATCGAGGAGGACATTGGTGTCGACCAGCGTCATCAGCGGTCAGTCCTCGCCACGCGTCAGCGCCATGATCTGCTCGGTGCTCAGGCCCGTGGTGGCGCGACCCCGCAGGCGCTCGAACCGGCTCTTCGCCGGAAGCGTTCGGTCCGCCGGTCTCAGAATGACGCGCCCGTCCTCCGCAATCTCGAACTCCACGGCACTGCCGGGCCCGAGGCCCAGACGATCGCGGATGGGCTTGGGAATGGTGACTTGCCCCTTGGTGGTGAGCGTCGTGGCCATGGCCGCCTCGGTAATACCAGCGTGGTGCTAGGTATTACTTAGCGCGGTCCAGAGGGTTCCGCAAGTGGTGGAGCGGCAGACCGACACTGACCCAGCGCCTCCACCTCGCGGACCAGCCCATCCACCAATGCCACCGCATCCTGTGGACGGAACAGGGCGCCGGCATATTCCAGCCGCAAGACCAGCGTGTCGCGTGGGACCACCACCAGGGTCAGCGGATAGCTCATCCGCCCGCGGTTGCCGACATCGCGGAAGGACAGGGTCGCGCGTTCGCTCTCCCGCAGGGCGTCGTCGACCGGATAATTCTCGAAGATCATGATGCTGTCGAAGGGGGCGGAGACCGGATCGGTCCAGCATTGAAGGGCGGGCGGCGGCGCATGCTCGTGCTGGCGGGCGGCAATGTTGGCATCCAGCAGCCCGCGCAGCCAGTCGTCTTCCCGGCTGTCTTCATGGTGCCCGGCCTCGATCACCTCGTGGACCAGCGGCAGGACGCCCACCAGCAGGCCGGTCACCTGGTCGATCCCCGGCATCTCAACGGACCGGCCGGACATGACGGCACCGAAGGCGACCGTGTCCTGCCCGCACCGTCGGGCCAGAAGTCGCAGCCAAGCGGCCTGGATCAACGTGTTCAGCGTCACCTTCCGGGCGCTGGCGAAGCGCTGGAGCTGCTGCACCGCCGCCTCGTCGATGATGCGTTCCTCGGCCCCGTCCTGCGCCGGTTCCTCCGGAGGCGGCAGGATGGCGGTCAGGCGGGTGGGCGCCGGCAGGGCGGCGAGACACGCCTGCCAGTGGGCATGCGCGGCGGCGCGATCCTGTGCCCGGCTGCGCGCCTGAGTCCAGGCGACCAGATCGCGGACCTGCACTGCCGGTGGAGGCACCGCTTCACCGTCGTAAAGCCGCAGAATCTCGCCCAGCAGGCGCGACATGCTCCAACCGTCGAGCAGCGCATGGTGCCAGGTCCACAAGAAACGGTGGGTGGAAGGGCCGGTGCGGGCCAGCACCACCCGCATCAGAGGCGCCTCGGCAAAGTCGAAGCCACGGCCGTACTCGTCATCGCACAGGCGCTGCCAGGATGCCTCGGAATAGGGTTCACCGCGCCAGTCGAGCAGGGTGAAGGGCAACTCCGCAGTCTTGCGGACGACCATCACCGGCTCGTCGGCGCCGTCGCGCACCAGGGCGCCGCGCAGCAGGTCGTGACGGGCGATCACCGTGCGCCACACCGCCGCCAGCCGATCGACATCCAGCCCGTCGATGACCGCCCAGACCTGGACGGTGTAGGCCGGGGACCGTGGGTTGGCGAGGCCGTGATGCAGCATCGCCGCCTGCATGGGGGTCAGCGGCAGGATGTCGGCAATGGCGGGGGCCGGCACCGGCAGGGCATCGATCTGCGCTTGGCTCAGCGGGACGAGCGGGAAATCGGACGGGGTCGCCTGACCCGCCTCGACGCCGGCGCAGTGGTCGACCAACTCCGCCAATGCGGCCCGGACATCGTCCATCAGGCCGGCGATCATCCCATCGGGGAAGAGGGCGCGGCTGGCACGGGCGTGCAGGACCAGTTCGCCGGCCATCACCTGCCCGTCGATGGAGATCAGGGCGCCCAGCGGCGCATCGGGATCGGTGCCGGCGCCGCACTCCTCCGGGGCCGGGCGCCAGGGGGCGTCGTCCGCGTCATCGAACCGGCCCAGATAGTTGAAGGAGATCGCCGTCGGATTGCCGGACAGGGCGGCACGGGCCTCCGGCGGTCCCAGATGGCGCAGCAGGTTGAAGCCGATGCCGCCATCGGGCACCGCGCGCAACGCCTCCTTGACGTGACGGATGGCGCTGTCACAAGAGGCGGGCGGCGCGAGGCGGACGGGATAGACGCTGGTGAACCAGCCGACCGTCCGGCCGATGTCGATGTCCGGGAACAGCGCGTCGCGCCCGTGCCCTTCGACATGGACGGTCAGGGCGTCGCGCGCGAAGCGGCGGGTGGCCGAAAGGGCGACGGCGGTGAGAAGAAGGGTGTCGATGCGGGTGCGGTAGGCGGCCGGCGCCTCGGTCAGCAGCCGGCGGGTTTGCCGGCGGTCGAGCCGCAGGCTGTGGGTGATGGCATGACGCCGGGTGTTGAGCGAAAGCGGGCCGACGGTCGGCAAGGGCGGCGTGTCCAGCGCGGCGCGCCAATGGACCAACTGCGCCAGGAAGTCCGGGACCGCGTCGGCCAGCTGCCGCGTCCACAGGGCGAAGGGCGTGCCGGCGGCGGGCAGCCGGTCCAGCATGCAGGGACCCTGCAGGGCCGCCGCCAATTCCTCCAGCAGGATGCGCCAGGACACGCCGTCCACCACCAGATGATGGGCGACCAGGAACAGCCGTTGCCCGCCATCGGCCTTGCGGATCAGCAGCGCCCGCATCAGCGGCCCCCGCGCGAGGTCGAGGGCGCCCTGCAAATCGTCGCACAGCCGCGTGACGGCGGCATCGTCGGCGGCCGTCGCCTCCTCCAGCGGGATGGCGGTCGGCCCGTCGGCATGGGTCTGCGTCCAGCCGCCATCCGGCGCTTGGGAGAAGCGCAGGCGCAGGGCGGCATGCCGGCCGGCGACCATGGCGAGTGCCGCCGCCAGCCGTCCGGGGTCGACCGGCATCGTCGCGGCGAGCAGGACCGACTGGTTCCAGCGGTTGCGGTTGGGGATTGGCTGGTCGAAGAACCAGGACTGGATCGGCGCCAGCGGCGAGGGGCCGGCGGGAGGCTCGGCGACGCCTACGGTCGGCGTTGCTTCCTCCGCCACCACGGCCAGGGCCGCGATGGTCTGGCGTTCCAGCAGCTGCTTGGGCGTGATGCGCAGGCCGGCGGCGCGGGCGCGGGCGACGATCTGCAGGGCGATGATGGAATCGCCGCCGATCTCGAAGAAATTGTCGGTAACTCCGATCCGTTCGGTATTCAGCGCCTCCCGCCACAGCCGGGTCAGCAGCTCCTCGACCGGGGTCGAGGGGGCGGCCTGCGCATCCGATTCCCAGCGCGGCGCCGGCAGGGCGGCGCGGTCGAGCTTGCCGGTCGGCGTGACCGGGATCGCATCCAGCACCATCAGCCGCGCCGGCACCATATGGGCGGGCAGACGCCCGGCCAGTGACGCGGCCACCGCCGCCGCGTCGGTATTGTGGCCGGCGGCCGGCACCAGATAGCCGACGAGCCGGGTGACGCCGTCGGTGTCCTGGGCGATCACCACCGCCTCGCGCACGCCGGGTTCGGCGGCGAGATGGGCCTCGATCTCGCCCAACTCGATGCGGAAGCCGCGCAGCTTGACCTGATGGTCACGCCGGCCGAGGAACTCGACGGTTCCATCCTCGCGCCAGCGGGCGAGGTCGCCGGTGCGGTAGAGGCGGGCACCGGGACCGCCGAACGGGTCGGGGACGAAGCGCTCGGCGGTCGCCGCCGGACGGCCGAGATAGCCGCGGGCTAGCCCGCCGCCGCCGATCCACAGCTCGCCGGTGATGCCGACCGGCAGCGGGTTCAGGTCGTCGTCGAGGATGTGGGCGCTGCGGTCGCCGACCGGCCGGCCGATCGGCACATAGGGGGAATCGGGAAGGCTGCTGCCGTCGCCCTTCCACACCAGCGGCGTCACCACCGTCTCGGTCGGGCCATAGCCGTTGATGGCGTGGCGGGGCCGCAGGCTGCGGAACAGCCGCTCCAGCCCGGCGCGCGGCATCGCCTCTCCGCCGAAGGAATAGAGCTGGACGGGCGGTGGCTCGCCGCCCTGCTGCTCGGCCCAGGATGCCAGCTGCTGCAGGTATTTGGGAGGGAAGCCGGCATGGGTCAGGCGATGGCGGCGGATGGCGTCATAGGTCTGCTCAGCGGTCCACAGGCTGTCGTCGCGCAGCAGGATGGCGCCGCCGGCCGTCAGGGCGGTCATCCAGCGCTCGTGCGCGCCGTCGAAGGTGAAGGACAGGAAATGCAGCTCGCGGCTGTCCGGTCCCATGTCGTAGACGGCGGCGGTGGCGACGCAATGCATGGCGAGCGGGCCGTGCTCCACCGCCACGCCCTTGGGTGCCCCGGTGGAGCCGGAGGTGTGAATGACATAGGCGAGGCTGTGCGGGTGGATCGGCACGCCGGGGGCGTGATCGGGTTGTCCGGCGGTGTCCTGCGGGGAGACGGTCGTCACGCCGTCCAGCGGGGTGGCGGCGATCAGCAGCGACAGGCCGGCGGCGTCGCGGATGGCGTGCTGCCGCTCGGTCGGGTGGGTGGGGTCGAGCGGCACGAAGGCGGCGCCGGACTTCAGCACCGCCAGGAAGGCGACGATCAGCTCTGGCGAGCGGGGCAGGCAGACGCCGATGCGCCGCTCCGGCCCGGCGCCCAGCGCGATCAGCCGGTGGGCCAGGCGGTTGGCCCGGCGGTCCAACTCGCCCCGGCTCAGCACGCCGTCGCCGAACAGGACGACGGGGGCGTCCGGCTGTTCGGCGGCGAGGCGGGCGAGCAGGACTGGGACCGGATCAGGCGCTGCTCCGGTCCAGTCCGGGTCGCGGGACCAGTCGGCGATTGCGCGGATCTCCTCCTCGCTGCGCGCGTCGAGGGCGCGCAGCGGACGATCGGGATCTGCAGCGACCTGGACCAGCAGGCGCTGCCAGCGCCGCAGGATGCGCGCCGCCGGATCGGCCACGCCACGATGGGCGAGGCGGACGAGGATCGAGCCGTCGGGCCGTCCGCTGCCGGCGAGGGCAAGATCGAATTTGGCGGTGCGAACCGGCAGCTCCAGCGGCTCCACCTCCAGCCCATCGAGCCCGTTGAAGGTCGTGGGCTCCGGGCGGTGGTCGAACATGACCTGAACCGCCGGGCCTGCGCCCTGCTCCGGCCGGCCGGCTTCAAGGATGGCGTCGAGGGGGAGATCCTGGTTGTCCTGGGCATCGGCCGCCAGCCGGGCGACCTCGTGCAACCAATCGCGGAAGGGCTGCGACGGCGCGAGGCGCAGGCGCAACGGCAGGGTGTTGACGAAGCAGCCGATCAGCCGCTCCGCCTCCGGTTGCCGGCGGCCGGCGACGGGAATGCCGACAATCAGATCATCCTGTCCGCTCATCCGCCCCAGCAGCAGGGCATAGGCGGCCAGCAGCACCACGAAGGGCGTGCAGCCTTCGCCGGCGGCGAGACCCTTCAGCCGGTCGGAAAGCTCAGGGGACAGGATGACGGTCTGCTCACCGGCCTCGTCGCCGCCTTCACTCTCGCCGCCGGGCAGGCTCAGGCGGGCCGGGGCGCCGGTCAGGGCGTCACGCCAGAAGGCGGATTGGCGCTCCGCCTCGCCCGCGTCGAGCCACGCCGCCTGCCATACGGCGATGTCGGCATACTGGACCGGCAGGCCGGGAAGGTCGGGAAGGCGGCCTTGACGAGCCGCGCGATAGGCCGTCGCTACGTCGGCCATCAGCAGCCCGATGCTGGCGCCGTCGGCGGCGATATGGTGCAGCGTGACCACCAGCCAATGGTCGTCTGGGGCGATGCGCAGCAGGTCGGCGCGCAAGGGTGTTGCCCGCTCCAGGTCGAAGGGGGCGGCGGCAAGCTGTTCGGCGAGGCTTTGCGCATCGGCCGGACGGGCGGACAGGTCGTGCCGGCCGAGGCGGAATGGCCGGAGCGGCAGCGTGACCGTCCACAGCCGTCCGTCGCCGTCTTCGCGGTAGACGGTGCGCAGGATGTCGTGCCGCTCGGCGACGGCGTTCAGCGCAGTTTCCAGCGCCGCCGCATCGAGTCCGCCGCGCAGCCGGAACACCCCCGGCATATGGTAGGCTGCCGATGCGGGGTCGAGCCGGTGCAAGGTCCACAGCCGGCGTTGTGCGGCGGAGGCCGGTGCCGGTGCGGACGGATCGTCGCGGCGGGGCACCGGCAGTCGGGAAAAGGCGATGCCGCGGGCCCGCAGCACGGCTAGAAAGGCGCGACGCCGTTCCGTCGGCAGGCGGGCAAAGCCCAGCGCGATGTCGTGCAGGGTGGGGGCGAGCGTGTCGGCCATGAACCGGAACCGTCCGTATCGTGAAAGGGGGGAGCCGTCAGGCGGCGGCCCGGTCGAGCTGCCCCGGTTCGGTTTCTTCCGCGCGGAGCGCACGGGCGAGACCGGCGGGGGTCGGGTGGTCGAAGACGATGCCCGGCGGCACCTCCACGCCCAGCCGCTTGCGCAGGCGCGACACCAGCTTGATCACCAGCAGCGAATGGCCGCCGAGGTCGAACAGGTTCTCGGCCACGCCGACGCGGTCGCGCTCCAGCAGGTTGGCGAACAGCCCGGCGATGAGCGTCTCCAGCGGTGCCGCCGCCTCGTCCGTTCCGGCGGTGGAGCGCGCCGTCTCCGGCAGGGCGGCCCGGTCGATCTTGCCGTTGCCGAGCCGCGGCAGGCGGTCGAGCGGCAGCAGCTCCGCCGGGACCATGGCGTCGGGCAGCCGGCGCCGCAGTTCCTCGCGCAGGGCGGCGGGGTCGAGCGTGGTTCCGGCGGAGGGAACGGCATAGCCGACCAGCCGTCCCTCGCCCCAGACCTTCACCGCCGCCTGGGCGACGCCGGGCAGGGCGAGGATCGCGGCCTCGATCTCTGCCGGTTCGACGCGGAAGCCGCGGATCTTGAGCTGATCGTCGGCGCGGCCGACCAGCTGGAGGCCGCCGTCCGGCAGCAGCCGGGCAAGGTCGCCCGTGTGGTACAGCCGCTCTCCGTCGCGTTCCGGATCGGCGCGGAAGGCCGGGTCCTCCGGACGGCCGAGATAGCCGCGGGCGACCTGGGCACCGCCGATGACGAGTTCGCCGACGGCGCCGATCGGCACCGGCCGTCCCACCGGGTCGAGCAGCAGCATCCGGCTTCCCGCCAGCACGCGGTCGAGCGGCAGCCGCTCCGGCAGTGAGCCTTCCGGCGGCAGCGCATGGACCATCACGCCGACGGTCGTCTCGGTCGGGCCGTAATGGTTGAAGATGCGGCAGCGGGGGGCCGCGGCGCGGATCGCTTGCAGCAGCGGCTGGCCGGTGGGCTCGCCGCCGAGAATGAGCGTACCGGGAAGCGCGGGTGTTGGCGTGTCGATCAGGGCCGCCAGATGGGACGGCACGATCTTCACGCAGTCGATGTCCTCGTCGGCGATGAAGCGGGCGAAGGCGGCGCTGTCGGTCATCGTCGCCTCGTCAGCCACCACCAGACAGCCACCAGCGGCCAGCACCCCGAACAACGTGGTGTTGCCGAGATCGGCGGCGACGGTGGAGGTCAGGGCGAAGCGGCGGCAGGTGCCGAGGTCGAGCGCCGCGCCGGCCGCCGCCACGTATGCGGCGAGCTGCCCGTGCTCAATCACCACGCCCTTCGGCGTGCCGGTAGAACCGGAGGTGAACAGCACGTAGGCGGCATCCCGCGGGTTGGCGGCGGGCAACGCGGCGTCGGGCGCCGCCTGTGCCAGGAGGACGGCCACGTCGGCGGACTCCAGCACCCGGCACGGGTCGGCTGCCGCGATCACCGCTGCCCGCCGCACCTTGGGCCAGTCCGGATCGACAGGCACATAGGCGCCGCCAGCCCGCATTACCGCATGCAGGGCTATGACCAGTTCGGCGGAGCGGGGCAGGACCAGCGCCACGCGCTGCTCCGCTCCGACCCCGTCGCTGCGCAGATGGCGGGCCAGACGTCCGACCAGTTCGTCGAATTCGCGATAGTTCCACCGGTGCGCGCCGTCCTGTAGCGCCGGAGCATCGGGCCGGCTGGTGGCGAGACCGGACAGCAGGGCGGGAATGGTTGGCGCGGCGGCGGGTTCAGGGCCGGCGAGAGCCGCATGGCAGCGAAGGTCGCGCTCCGCCAGCAGCGGCAGGTCGGCGACGCGGCCGGCACGATGGCCGGGAAGGGCAGCCAGGGCGGCGAGATACTGGTCGGCCAGCGCCTCGACGGCGGCGGACGCGATGCACGCGGGCTCGGCGTGCAAGGTGATGCTCACCGGCTGTCCGTCGGCCATCGTCACCTCCAGGGTGAGAGCGCCGGCCGGTCGCGGCGTCGGCCAGCCGCGCGGCGTCCAGCGCAGGCCCCTGGCAGCGATGGCTTCCGGGGCTTCCGTCAGGGCGAAGGCCACCGCGCCGGGCGACAGGACGCCGTCGGGGCGCTGTTCCTGCGCGTCGCGGTGAGCGTCCATCATCGACGCGACACGGGCGAGCAGCCCGTCGACGATCTCCTCGCCGGGCAGGCGCAGGGCCAGCGGCAGCGTGTCCTCGAAGGCGCCGATGCCGTCGGCGAGCATGTCGTAGTCGCGGCGCGGGTCGTTGATCCACAGGCCGCGGAACGCCTCTTCCCCGGTGATGCGCGCGATCAGCAGCCACCACGCGGCCTGCAGCGCGGCATCGACCGGCTGGCGCAAGCTGGCGAGCCCGGCGGCGGTCTGGGGCGGGATGCTGCGGGTGGCGGTGCCGGTCCATGGCATGACCGGAGCCGGGCCGGGGAGTCGCGGATCGGACAAGGTCTCCAGCCCCAGGCCGGCCCAATAGGCCCGTCCGTGGGCCGCATCGTCCGAGGCGTCTAGTTCCTCCCGCCATGCGGAGAAGCGAGCGAGGCCGATCCCGGCGGGTGGCGTCCTGCCGGCATGGAGGTCGGCGATGGCGGCGACGAGCCGGGCCAGTCCGCCGCGGTCGCAGACCAGCGGCGAGACGGCCAGCGTCAGGGTGGCGCTTTCGGTCTCCTGCCGTAACAGCTGCGCGCGGAAGATCCGGCCGGTGGCGGGGTCGAGCGGCATGGCCGCCTCGGCGTCGGTCTGCGTCCATGCGACAGGAGGCTCGGCGCCGACGACCTGCCGCGGGGTCCGGAAGCCCGGCACCGGCAGCAGCGCCGTGCGCAGCGCGTCGAAGGTCGCGGCGGCCTCTTCAACTGACCGGCGCAGCCTGTCGGGGTCGAGCGGGCCGTCCAGGTCGATGACGACTTCCAGCGGAGAACCGTCGGGAGCACCGTTGGCGATGGCGTCGAGGATGTCGCGCTGGCGCGGCGTCAGGGCGGTCGTTTCGTCCATCACAGCACCTCCATGACCCGGCGGTCGACGATGGCGCCCATGGCCACCACGATGCGGCGCGGTCCCTCGAACGGGTCGCGGGCGTGGGCGGTCAGCATGTTGTCCACCATCACCACATCGCCGCGCAGCCATTGGAAGCGCACCGCGCACGCCTCGTACGCCTCGCCGATCACGGCCATGGTTTCGTCCGGGATCGTCTCGCCGTCGCCGAACAGGACGTTGCGGGGGAAGCGCTCCATGCCGGCCATTTCCAGCAGGTCGGCCCGCACCTCCGCTTCCAGGCAGGCGGGGTGGTGGAGCTGCATCTGGTTGAAGAAGCTGCGCTCGCCGCTCAGCGGGTGGCGGATCACCGCCGGGCAGCGGGTCCGGGTCTGCGGCGTGTCGGGGTCGAGCCAGCGCAGCTCTATCCCGCCGGCGGCACAGTGGGCTTCCACCGCCGCGCGGTCGTCGGTCTTGAAGAAGTCGCGCCAATCGACATCCAGGCGCGGCGTGAAGGTGCGGACATAGAGCAGCCCGCGCGTCTCCAGCATCGCCACCAGATCGGCCGGCAGCAGCGTCAGCATCCGGCGGCAGTCGACGATGGGGGTGCAGCCGCCGACCGGCGCCACCTGCTCGGCGAAGAACCACTGCTTGCGCGGCCAGCGGTCCAGATGGCTGCTTTCATTGTGGTAGAGGATCATTTGCCGCTCGGGATACGGCGTGGAGCGGTAGGTGTTGCGCCCGCCCTCCTTCTTCGGCAGGTCGCCGTAGGAACCGAACAGGCCGGCCGGCTCCATCGCCTCGGCGAAGGATTCGAAGGCTTGCGGGTCGGGCAGGGCGAAGCCGCGGAACAGGATGGCGCCGTGGCGCAGCAGCAGGTCGTCGATCATCCCGCGGTTGGCTTGCGCCCAGGCGACCGGGTCGAGGTCGGGCGCCGCCGGCTCCAGCATGATCGGAAAGTCCGAGCCCGGCGTCAGGAAGGAGCGGCGGATGGGATCGGCGGCTTGCAGCCGGGCCGGGCGGCAGGGGGCCGCCGGCCCGCCGAGACGGGAGAGCTTGGCGCTGGCGCGCCGGGTCTGGTCCATGGGTGGGAACTCCTGACCGGCAGAAGGGGCGGGGGAGGGGGGAAGGACGGGCTGGAACGGATCGGCGACCGCGCGTTCCAGCAGCGCGACCCAGGCGTCATGGAACCGGTGCACGGTCGCGGGATCGAACAGGGTGCTGGCGAACACCCAGTCGGCGGCGATCCCGCCCGCCATCGGCTCGAGGAACAGGGCCATGTCGAACTTCGACTGCCGTTCGGCGGGCGGGGCTTCGGCGATGACGAGGTCCGGCAGCTCCAGCGGCCCGCCGGGCACGTTCTGCAGCACGAACAGAACCTGGACCAGCGGGTTGCGCCCACGGTCGCGCGGCACCCCGACCGCCTCGACGATGCGGTCGAAGGGCAGGGCGTCATGCTCGAAGGCGTCGAGCGCCGTCTGCCGGGTGCGGTCGAGCAGCGCGTCGAAGCTGACCCCCGGCTCCAGGCGGGAGCGCAGCGGAACGACATTGACGAAGAAGCCGATCAGCCCCTCCAGCGCGCGATCCGGCCGGCCGGCGGTGTCGGTGCCGACCAGCAGGTCGCCGGCGCCGGTCTCCCGATGCAGCATGGCATTGAAGGCGGCGAGCAGGGCCATGAAGGGCGTGGCGCCGCGGCGGCGTGCCCAATCCTCCACCCGGGCCAGCAGGCCAGCATCCAGGCGCAGGCGCAGGGAGTCGCCGCGCGTGGAGGCAATCGCCGGGCGCGGCCGGTCGGTCGGCAGGGCCAGTGCGGTCGGCGCCCCGGCAAGGCGGTCGCGCCAGAAGGCGGTCTCGCGCGCCAGCCGTTCGCCCGACAACAGGGTGCGTTGCCAGACCGCATAATCGGCATATTGCACCGGCAGCGGCGGCCAGTCGGGAGCCCCGCCGGCCTGTGCCGCGCGGTAGGCGGTGGCGAGGTCGCGGCACAGCACGCCGACCGACCAGCCGTCGGCGATCATGTGGTGCATGGCGAACAGCAGCCGGTGGGTGTCGGCATCCATCCGCAGGAGACGGGCGCGCAGCAGCGGGCCGGCCGCGAGGTCGAATGCGGTGCGCGCATGCTCCTCCTCCTGCGCCCGGGCGCAGGACTCCCGTTCTTCCGGCGGCAGCCCGGACAAATCCTCCAATGGCAGCGGGATCGACAGGGCGGGGGCGATGACGGCGGCAGGCTCCTCGTCGCGCTCCGGATAGGCAGTGCGCAGGATCTCGTGGCGGGCGACGACTGCGTTGAGGGCCGTTTCCAGCGCTGTGGCGTCGAGGTCGCCGGCGAGATCCAGCCGGGCCGCCATCAGGTAGGCGGTGCCGCCGCCCGACAGCCGGTCGACCAGCCACAGGCGCTGCTGGGCGGGGGACAGCGGCATCACCTCCCGCCGCTCCACCGGGCGCAACGGCGGGGTGTCGTCGTTTCCAACGCCGGCCAGGGCGTCGAGCCGGGCGGCGAGGGCGCGGAGTTCCGATGCCTCGAACACCGTGCGCAGGGGCAGGCCGGGCCAGCCGTCCCGGCGCAGGCGGGCGATCAGGCGGGCGGCAAGCAGGGAATGGCCGCCGAGGGCGAAGAAGTCGGCGTTGCGGCCGACGGCGCTTCCCGGCAGCAGCTCTTGCCAGAGGAGTGCCAGCCGGTGTTCGGTTTCGGTGGCCGGCGGCACGTCGGTCGCGGCGAAAGATGTGGCCTCGGCATCGGGCAGCGCCTTGCGGTCGAGTTTGCCGTTGGCGTTGCGCGGCCAGGCGGTCATCCGCACCCAACGGGTCGGCACCATGTAGGGCGGCAGCGTTTCCGCCGCATGGGCGGCGAGGGTTTCGGCAAGGACATCGGCGACACTGTCGGCCGGTTCCCACCATGCGGTCAGATGGTCGGCGCGGATCTGGACGACGGCTCGGCGGACGGCCGGATGGCGTTCCAGCGTCGCCTCGACCTCGCCGGCCTCGATGCGGAAGCCGCGCAGCTTCATCTGGAAGTCGCCGCGCCCGGCCCATTCGATGGCGCCCCGCGCCGACCAGCGGCCGAGATCGCCGGTGCGGTAGAGGCGGGTGCCCGGTGCGCCGTCCGGGTCGGGAATGAAGGACAATGCTGTTCGGCGCGGGTCGCCCAGATAGCCGCGGCCGACCCCGATTCCGCCGACGGCGATTTCGCCGACCGTTCCAATCGGGACCGCGGCGAGGTCGCCGTCGACGATGCGCAGCTCCGCACCGGCGGTCGGCCGGCCGATGGGAATGGTGGAGCCGGGGATTGGGGCCGCGTGCAGCGGATGGAAGGCGACGTCGTCGGCGCACTCGGCCGGGCCGTAGGCGTTCATCAGCGGGATGGCGGGGTAGGCGTCGAACCACGCGCCGGCATCGGCGGCGGACGGCGCCTCTCCCGTCGGCAGGACCCAGCGCAGCGCCGGCAGCGGCCGTGGGCGCCCGTCGGCATCGCGCGTTTCCGCCAGAGTGCGCATCAGCGACGGCACCGGCTCGAACAGGGTGACACCCATCTGCCCCAGCCGGTCGAGCAGGGCGTCAGGGTCGCGCACCACGCTGTCGGGAATGATCTCCACCGCCGCGCCCAACAAGGGCGCGGTCAGGGTCTGCCAGACCGAGATGTCGAAGCAGGACGGAGCGGTCTGGGCAATGACGTCCCATTCGCCGAGCTGCAGCGGATCGACCTTCGCCAGCATGTTGTTCAGCATGCCGTCGCGGGTGACCATCGCCCCCTTAGGCGTCCCGGTGGAGCCGGAGGTGAACAGCACATAGGCGCGCTGGTCGCCGCGGGGCGGCACCGCCGGCAGGCGCCCCTCCCCGGCGGCGCGGGCCAGCAGATCGGCGGTGGTGAGGGCGGGCAGGTCGCAGGGAACCGCCTCGTCGCGGATCAGCAGCGGATGGCCGGCCTGCTCCATCACCTGGGCCCAGCGGGCGGGCGGATGGGCGGGGTCGAGCGGCAGCCACGCACCCCCGGCCCGCAGCACCGCCACCATCAGGCACAGCAGGTCGAGCCCGCGGGAGGCGAGCAAGGCCACCAATCCGTCGGGACGCAGACCCGCCGCATCGAGGCCGCGGGACAGCCGTTCCGAACGCCGCCAAAGCTCGCCATAACTCAGGCTGGCGCCCTCACAGCGGGCGGCGATGCGGTCGGGATGGGCCTGGACGCGGGCGGCGACCCGCTCCACCCAGTCCGGCGACAGGCGCGGGGAGGCCGGGCCGGCGCTCCAGCCGCGCAAGGTTTGCGCCTCGGCCTCGCCCATCCGCGGCAGCGCCGCCAACGGGGTTCCGGCACCACGGGTCAGCGACAGCAGGGCGGCGCGGAAGCCGTCGGCGATGCGGGCGAGGGTGGTGGCGTCGATCCGGCGGCCATCGGCGTCGATGGCGACCGCGAGCCGGTCGCCGGGGAAAACCTCAATGGTGAGGGCGTAGTGCGTGCGCTCCACATTGTCGCGCTGGCGCAGGTCGAGCGCACCGACCCGGCGCCGCCGCCCCTCCAGCATCGGTAGATTCTGGAAGACCAGCAGCGTGTCGAACAGCGGCCCGGCGCCCGCCTGTGCCTGGATGTCGGCAAGCGCGCTGTGCTCATGCTCGCGCATCGCGGCGTTGTCGGCCTGGATGCCGCGCAGGTAATCGCCGAGGCGGCGCTGGCCGGGCACGCGCACCCGCAGGGGCAGCGTGTTGATGAAGACGCCCAGCATGTGCTCCGCCCCGTCCAACTCGGCCGGCCGGCCGGAGGAGGTGACGCCGAACAGCACGTCGTCGCGTCCCGACCGGGCGGCCAGCACGAGACCCCAGGCGCCCTGCACCAGCGTGTTCAGGGTGACGCCCAGCCCACGGGCCGTGGCGGTCAGACGGGCGGTTTCCGCCTCGTCCAGCAGCAGGGAGTGGCTGAGCGGAACCGCGCTGCCGGTTTCGGGCGCCGGTGCCAGCATCGGCAGCGGGGTAGCGCCCTCCACGCCGGAGAGGAAGCTCCGCCAGAAGCCGGCGGCGCTGCGGTCGTCCCTGCGCTGGAGCCAGGCGATGTGGTCACGGAACGGGCGGCGGGCGGGCAGAGCCGGAGATTCGTCTGCCAGACGGGCGCGGTAGCGTTCCAGCACCTCGTCCACCAGCAGGATCGAACA
The DNA here is from genome assembly GCA_965650625.1 of uncultured Azospirillum sp. Taxonomy (GTDB): domain Bacteria; phylum Pseudomonadota; class Alphaproteobacteria; order Azospirillales; family Azospirillaceae; genus Azospirillum. The sequence goes on from CBFGPE010000001.1 coordinate 107,493, forward strand.
CCAGCCGTCGACCACCAGATGATGGCGGCTCCACAGCAGCCACCAGCGCCCGTTGCCGCAGCGGATCAGCGCGAGCCGCATCAGCGGCGCCCGGTCCAGCGCGAAGCCGCGCGCCCGGTCCTCCGCCAGAAAGGCGGCAAGCGCCGCCTCGCGGCCATCGTCGGACAGGTCGCTCCAGTCACGATGGGCGATGGGCAGCGTGGCGGTGCGCTCCACCAGTTGCAGCGGGCGATCCACCCCGTCCCAGCGGAAGGAGGTCCGCAGGATGGGGTTGGCGGCGACGGCGTCCTGCCAGGCGGCGGTGAAGGCGTCGGCGTCGAAGGGGCCATCCGCCTCGATCACCAGTTGGTTGACATAGGCGCCGCCGGCCGGGTCGATCAGGCCGTGGTACAGCAGGCCCTGCTGGAGCGACGACAGCGGATAGGCGTCCTCCAGTCCTGGGCGTTCGGCGCGCAGCGCCGCCACTGCGTCGGCGTCGAGGCCGCAGAGGGCGAAGGGGGTGCGCTCCTTCGGGGCGGGCTTGCCCTCGGCCGGTGCTTGCGGCCGTGGAGCGGTGATGGCAGCGGCAATGGCTGTGATGGTGCGTTTCTGGAAGAACAGCTTCGGCTTCAGGGCAAGCCCCTTCGGCCGGGCCTTGGCGATGACCTGGAGCGCCAGGATCGAATCGCCGCCGATGGCGAAGAAGTCTTCCTCGACCCCGACCGACGGGCGTCCCAGCACCTCCGCCCAGATGGCGGCGAGTGTTTCCTCGGCATCCGTCCGGGGGCGGCCGGCCGAAGGGACGGGCGGGGCGGCGGTTTCATCGTCCGGCAGCGACTTGCGGTCGATCTTGCCGTTCGGCAGGCGGGGCAGCGCCGGCAGGACATGCAGCGCCGACGGCACCATCGCATCCGGCAGGACGGCGGCCATGGCGGTCCGCAGGGCGCCTCCGTCGAGCGTTGCCGGGGCGACGAAGGCCGTCAGGCGCAAGCCGGACCCGCCGCCAGAGGTCACCGGACGGGCGAGGACGGCCGCTTCCACCACGCCGGGCTGGCGGCGCAGCCAGGATTCGACCTCACCCAGTTCGACGCGGAAGCCGCGGATCTTCACCTGATCATCGGCGCGGCCAAGGAATTCCACGAGGCCGGCGGCGTTGAGGCGCACACGGTCGCCGGTGCGGTACAGCCGGCCGCCGCTGCGCCACGGGTCGGGCACGAAGCGCTCTGCGGTCAGCGCCGGCCGGCCGAGATAGCCGGCGGCGACACCACTGCCGCCGATGGCGAGTTCGCCGACGACGCCGAGCGGCACCGGGTCGCCGTGGCGGTCCAGCACCGCGGCATGCACGCCGGCCAGCGGGGCGCCGATGGGGACCGGAGCGCTGGAGTCTTGCGGGGCGGGGGCAGTCAGGCAGCCGACGGTCGTCTCGGTCGGGCCATAATGGTTCAGCACCCGGCAGCCGGGGGCGAGCGCACGGAGGCGGGCGACGAAGCCGCCCTCCAGCGCCTCGCCGCCGAGGACGAGGCAGCGGCGCGGCAGCAGCCGGGCCGGCTCGGCCACCGCCATCAGGGCTGCGAGATGCGAGGGTACGATCTTCAGCGCGTCGACCGGCCGTCCGGCGAAGTGGCGGGCCAGCGCCTCGGGGTCGTCGGCCAGTGCCGGCGCGATCACCCGCAGGGAACGCCCGCCGAGCAGCGCCCCGAACCACGCGGTATAGCCGAGGTCGGCGGTTACCGACGCCAGCGTGGCAAGGGTGGCGTCCTCCGGCAGCTCCATTGCCGCCAGCACGCCCCGGGCATACTGGGCGAGGTTTCCCTGGGTGACCACCACCCCCTTGGGCGTGCCGGTGGAGCCGGACGTGTAGATCAGGTAGGCCGGCAGGTCGGGGCTCGCCGGGACGGGGGCGGATTTGCCTGGGCTGCCATCAACGGATGCGCCGTCCAACTCCAGCCACGCCGCTCCGCCGAGCCAGCCGGGTGCCGCGCCGTGGCCGACGACGGCGCGTGCGCTGCTGTCCGTCGCCAGGAAAGCGAGGCGCGCGTCGGGTAGCGCCGGGTCCAGGCAAAGATAGGCCGCTCCTGCCTTCCATGCCGCGATCATGCCGACGGCCAGCGCCGCGCCGCGCGGCAGCCACAGTCCGATACGGTCACCAGGCTGCACCCCGGCGTCGGCCAGCCACCCTGCCAAACGGCCGGCAGCAGCGTCGAGGTCGGCGTAGGTCAGGACTTGGTCGCCGTCCTCCACGGCCGCGCGGTCGGGGTGACGCGCGACAGCGGCCTCGAACAGCGCAAGGGCCGAGGTCGGCGCGCCGGCGGCAGGTCCCCGGCGCAGCGAGCGGCCGGCGTCGTCGGTGGTCGCCTCCAGCGCAGCGATCGGAGCGTCTGGATCGGAGAGAGCGCGGTCGAGCAGGGCGAGGAAGCCGCGCCGCATGCGGGCGGAGGTCACCGGTGCGAACAGCGCCGGGTCGGCGCGCCACTGGCCGGTCAGCCGCTCGCCATCGTCGACCCAACGCAGGTTCAATTCGTTGGCGGCGCCGCGTTGCTGGGCGAACAGCTCCCGCCGGACGGCGCGGTTGATGGCGGCGCGCTCGCCCACCGGGACATAGGTGGTCATATGGCGGAACAGCGGCCCGTTGCCGCCGGCCAGCGTGGTGATGCGGGCAAGCGGCAGGCGGCGGTGGCGCAGCAGCGCCTTCAGCGTCCGCTGCGCGGTGCGCGCGAGGTCGGCGATGGTGGGGTTGCCGGACAGGTCGGCGGGCCAGGGCAGGGCGTTCAGCGTGTAGCCGATCATCGCGCGGTCGGCGGCGCCTTGCCGCCCGGACACCGGCGTTCCGATCATGAAGCGGTCCTGGCCGCTCCAGCGATGCAGGAAGATCTGGAAGACTGCGGTCAGCAGAGGGAAGACGCCGACGCCGGCCTTATCGGCCGCCGCACGCACGCGCGCCGTCATGGCGGCATCGAGCCGAAGGTCGGTTTCCTGCGGCGGACCCGGACGGTCGATGCGGTCGGCCGGCAGCTCCGGCGGCGGTGCCGCGTCCGTCATGCGGTCGCGCCAGAAGGCGTCCAGCCGCGCGGCTTCAGGCCCGGATTGCAGCGCTCGTTGCCGTTCCAGCCAGTCGAAGTAGCGGCCTCCAGCCGTGGAGCCGGCTGCGGACGATGTCTCGTAGGCGGTGAAGGCCTGTTCGCACAGGATTTCGAAGGACAGGTAATCGCCGGCGATGTGGTGCAGCACGACCAGCAGATGCACCAGCCCCTCCGGCTCGGCCAGCAGCCGCACGCGGCAGGCGACGGCGCGGTCGAGCGGCAGCGGTAGGTCGGCCTCGCGCTCCAGCCAGCGCAGGCGTTCGGCGTCGCTCATCGCCTCGGTGGTGTGGATGGCGACATCGGGGACGAATCCGGGCTGCCGTTCCATGACGAGGCGACCATCGGCATCCTCGCGGTAGTGGCTGGATAGCGCCTCGTGCCCGGCGATGACCTGGGCGAAGGCGGCGGCCAGCCGCTGCGGGTCGATGCCCGGCGCCAACTCCACCGCATAGGTCATGTTGTAGGCCGGATCCTCCGGCGCCAGACGCCAGGCGGTCCACAGGGCGCGCTGTTCTTCGCCAGCGGGAATGGCGGTCGGAATCGCGGCGGGTGCGGTCGTGATGCTGTCCATGACCGGGTCCTCAGGCGGCGGGAAGGTCGGGGGAGCGCACGGGGTCGGCCATTGCGACCACGACCTTGCGCTTGCCGGTGAAGGGCTCCCGCCCATGGGCCGCCAGCATGTTGTCGAGCATCATCATGTCCCCGTCCTGCCAGGGGAAACTGCGGGTGCAGTCGTCCAGGACGGCGCGGATATGCTCCAGCGCCTCGTCCTCGATGGGCGTGCCGTCGCCGTAGAAGACATGGCGGGGAAGCTCGGACTCGTCCTCCACCACCGCCAGCAGGCTGTCGCGCACCGCGGGCGGCAGGTTGGAGACGTGGAACAGGTGGGCCTGATTGAACCAGACCTCCTCGCCGGTCACGGGATGGCGGGCCACCGCCTGACAGATCTGGCGGGTGCGCAGCTCGCCGTCCTCGGTCCACTCCCAGGCGATGGCGTTGGCGCGGCAGAATCGCTCGACCTCCGCCGGATCGTCGGTGTTGAAGGCGCGCTGCCACGGCAGGTCGAGCCCGTTTCCGTAATTGCGCACATACATCAGGCGCTTGTCGGCGAAGCGGGCGCGGATCGCCGGATCGATGCGCCGGGCGACCAGCCGGCTGTCGGCGATCGGCGTCGCCCCGCCGGTGGCGGCGGCGGTCACGCAGTGGAACCAGATCGTCTGCGGCCACTGCAGGGTATAGGCCTGCTCGTTGTGCAGCGGGATCGACTGGTGGGCCGGATATTCGGTGGAGGTGTAGACGCCCTTGTCGACCGCGGAGCGCGGGGTGGAGCCGAAATCATAATCGAGCAGCGGCCGGCCGAAGCTCTCGGCGAAGGCGCGGAAGGGGGCGTCGCCATGCAGCCCGAAGCCGCGGAACAGCAGACCGCCGGCAACCGGCAGCCGATCGCGCACCACCGCGTGGATGTCCGGCAGCAGATTCCGCCATCCATCGTCGTCCAGAACGCCGTCCTTCGGCGTCACCAGCAGCGGCAGGTCGGCGCCGGGAAGCAGCGGCTGCACGGCCAGCGTTTCGGGGCTTGCGGCCGGGCTTGGTTCGAAAATGCGCTGGTCCATGGGGTGATCGGTCCGTCCAATTGCGGGCAGGTCGACAGAAACGTCTTTACTGCGAGTAAGAATCGTTCTCATATTGGGACTGAGCGTTGCTCCTGCCGGCAGGTGGGGCAGCAATCGCAGCGGGTCTTACGCCGTGCTTGGAACGGCTCTGGCGCAGGGTTCGGATAAACAACACAGATCTTGCGGGCAATCCCGCTGAGCCCTGCAGCCGGGACGGACGTTAGCGCACTGCAAATCGACTTGCAAACGAGAATCAATCGCATTAAGCAGGAAGACATGACGCGATCTTCCGAGCGCGCATTCTCCGAACACGATCATCACTTCCGCGCCCTGACCTGAAGGAGCTTCGGCATGAGCTGGGACAGCCCGGACACGCGATTTCACGTCGTGGTGAATGACGAGGAGCAGTACTCGATCTGGCCCGACCACAAGCCGGTTCCGGCCGGTTGGCGCACGGTCGGCGTCAGCGGCCCCAAGGAGGACTGCCTCGCCCACATCGAGCGGGTGTGGACCGACATGCGTCCGCTCAGCCTGCGCCGCGCCCTGGGCGATGCGGCCTGACCGGCCGTGCCCCATCCCGTTTTCCCGCTGAGGGAGATGTGCCCATGACCGCGACCATCACGGCGCCAACCATTGCAGCCCCGTTCGGCCTGGACGGTTTCCGTGCCCAGGCGGCGATCCGCCTCGGCGACAATCCGATGCTTCGCCGTCAGGAGGCGCGTGAATCGAACGCGCGCTCCTATCCGCGGCGCATCCCCCTGGTGCTGACCGAAGGCCGTGGCATCTATCTGCGCGACAGTGCCGGTCAGCTGTTCATCGACTGCCTTGCCGGCGCCGGTACGCTGGCGCTGGGGCACAACCACCCGGACGTCGTGGCGGCGCTGCGCGCGACGCTGGACAGCGGGCTGCCGCTGCACACGCTGGACCTGACCACCCCGGTCAAGGACCGGTTCGTCGAGGATCTGTTCGCGGCCCTGCCGCCGGCTTTCGCCCGAGATGCCCGGATCCAATTCTGCGGCCCCACCGGCGCGGATGGGATCGAGGCGGCGATGAAGCTGGCCCGCACCGCCACCGGGCGGCGCACGATCATCGGCTTCTCCGGCGGCTACCACGGCATGACCCATGGCACGCTGGCGATCATGGGCAATCTGGGGCCGAAGCGCCCGCTGGGCGGCGGCACCGGCGACGCCCACATGCTGCCCTATCCCTACGATTACCGCTGCCCGTTCGGGCTTGGCGGCGAGGCCGGGGTGGATGCCGGCCTGTCGATGATCGAGCAGCTGCTGAGCGATCCTGAATCGGGTGTCGTGACGCCCGCGGCCGTGGTGGTGGAGGTGGTGCAGGGCGAAGGCGGCGTGGTGCCGGCGCCGGTGCGCTGGCTGCAAGGGCTGCGGCGGCTGACCCGCGCCCATGGCGTCCCGCTGATCATCGACGAGGTGCAGACCGGCCTGGGCCGTACCGGCCGGCTGTTCGCCTTCGAACATGCAGGCATCGAGCCCGACATCCTGGTGCTGTCCAAGGCGATCGGCGGCAGCCTGCCGCTGTCGGTGGTGGTCTACAATGCCGGCCTCGACTGCTGGGCGCCGGGCGCCCATGCCGGTACCTTCCGCGGCAACCAGCTGGCGATGGCGGCGGGGTCGGCGACCCTGCACCGCATCCGCGCTGACCGCCTGGACGAGCATGCCGCCGCCATGGGCGCGCGGCTGACCGGCCACCTGCGGGCGATCCAGGCCGACCATCCCTGCCTGGGCGACGTGCGGGGACCTGGCCTGATGATCGGCGTCGAGATCGTCGACGAGCGCCGGCCGCCCCTGCGGCTGGGCGCCCGGCCGGCCGACGGCGAACTGGCCCGGTCACTGCAGCGTCGCTGCCTGGAACAGGGCTTGATCCTGGAGCTGGGCGGGCGCCATGGCGCCGTGGTGCGGTTCCTGCCGCCGCTGGTCGTCAGCGCCGCCGAGATCGACGAGATTGCCGACCGCTTCCGGACCGCCCTGCGCGTGGCACTGGCCGACCGGGCGGCCGGCGCGCCCTCCACCAGCCTCGCGGCGGAATAGGTGGGCCAACAGATGCAAGTAACTCTTAATCTCATATGCCTGACGGCACCGCTGTCGTTGGCGCAGGAGCGCCTATGGCTGCTCCACCGCCTGGACCCGACGGACGCTGCCTACAACCTGACGCGCGCCTTCCGGCTGGACGGAGCGCTGGACGCCGCGGCCCTGGAGCGGGCGCTGGAAGCGCTGGCCTGGAGGCACGCCATCCTGCGGACGCGGTTCGAGGAGTGGGACGGGGCGCCGCAACAGGTCGTGCTGTCCCGTCCGACCCTGCGGCTGACGCGGGAAGCTGTCCAGCCGGATGACGCTGCGCTGGCGGAGCGCATCCGCGAGGAGACGCAGCGGTCATTCGACCTGTCCGCCGGCCCGCCGATCCGCGCAACGCTGCTGTCGCTGGCCGGCGGAGGGGCGGTCCTGCTGCTGGCGATGCACCACATCCTGTCGGACGGTCCGTCCAACCCGATCCTGGCGCGCGACCTGATGACCGCATACGTCGCCGCCCTGGCCGATCCGGAAGCCGACCCGGCGGTTCTGCTGCCACCGCTGGCCCTGCAATACGTCGATCATGCGCGGGCACAGCGCGGAGAGGCGGCGCAAGCGCGCATCGAGCGGGCGGTCGAGCGGACCGTCGAGCGGCTCGGCACCGGCATCCCAGCCCTGGAACTGCCCACCGACCGGCCGCGCCCGAGTGTTCGCGGTAGTGCCGGGGCGCGGGTCGAGTTTGCCCTGCCGGCAGAGACGGTTTCGGCCCTGCGCACCCTGGCGCGGGCGGAAGCCTGCACGCCCTTTATCCCGGTGCTGGCCGCATGGCAGGCGCTGCTCGGCCGCTGGTCCGGGCAGGATGATTTCGCCGTCGGTGTGCCGGACGCCGGACGGAACGACGAGGAACTGGAGCCGCTGGTCGGCTTCTTCGTCGAGACCCAGCTCTTCCGGGCCCGCCTGACGCCCGGCCTGACCGGCCGCGCCCTCTGTCGGCGGCTGCGCGGCGAGGCGCTGGCGGCGCTGAGCGACGGGGCGGCCCCCATCGAACGCCTGCTGGAGCGGCTCGATCCGGTGCGGGACGGCAGCCGGACGCCGCTGTTCCAGACCCTGCTGAACCTGCGGATGGACGCCCCCGCCGCCTTGCGGCTGCCGGGCCTGACCGTGACGCCGCTCCCGGTGCCGGAGACCACCGCCAAGCTGGATCTGGCGCTCGACGTGGCGGTGGGGGAAGCGGGGGCGGCCTGCGCGATCGACTATGCCACCGACCTGTTCGACGCCGTGACGGCCGAGCGTCTGGCCGACGGCTTCCGCACCCTGCTGGCCGGAATGCTGGCCGATCCGGAGGCTGAACTGGCCGATCTGCCGCTGATGGCGCCGGTGGCGCGGGCGGAGGAGCTTACGCGCTGGAACGACACCGCCCTGGCGCTGGATCCGGCGGAGGACCTCGTGGCGATGGTGGAGCGCACCGCCGCCGACCTGCCGGACTGCGTCGCCCTGGTCTGCGGCGAAAACTCGCTGACCTACCGCGCGCTGAACGAACGGGCCAACCGACTCGCCCGCTGGCTCGGCGCCCGCGGGGTCGGTGCCGACAGTCTGGTGGCGGTGGCGCTGCCGCGCGGAATCGACCTGCCGGTCGCGCTGCTGGCGATCCAGAAAGCGGGCGGCGCCTATCTGCCGCTCGATCCTGACCAGCCGGCTGCGCGCAATGCCCATATCCTGGCCCATGCCCGGCCGGTGCTGGTGATCGACGCGCCGCTGGCGGAGTTCGCCGCCGGATACGAGGAATTGGCGGACGGCAATCTCGGACGCCCGGTGCATCCGCGCCAGCTCGCCTACACGCTCTACACCTCGGGTTCGACCGGCGTGCCGAAGGGCGTGCAGATCGACCGGCAAGCCTTCGCCAGCTTCCTCTATGCCATGCAGGCGCAGATCGGCCTTGTCGCCGACGACCGGCTGCTGGCGGTGACGACGCTGGGCTTCGACATCGCCGGTCTGGAGCTGTTCCTGCCGCTGGTCGCCGGTGCCCGCGTCATCCTCGCCACGCGCGAGCAGGCCCATGATCCGCAAGCCCTCGCGGGGCTGATCGAACGCCACGGCGTCACCGTCCTCCAGGCGACGCCGGCAACCTGGCGCATGCTGCTGGACGCCACCGAACAGTCCTGGCCGGGCCTGCGCGCGGTGTGCGGCGGCGAGGCGCTGGGCGTCGGTCTGGCCCGTCGCCTGCTGAAGCGCGGCGTGCGGCTGCTGAACGTCTACGGCCCGACCGAAACAACCGTCTGGTCCGCCGCTTGGCCGGTGGAGCGGGCCGGGGATGGCGACGGCACGGTTCCCATCGGCCATGCCGTCGCCAACAACCGGCTTTACATCCTGGACAGCCAGCTGGAGCCGGTACCAAGCGGCGTCGCCGGCGACCTGTGGATCGGCGGGCTGGGGCTGGCGCGCGGCTATGGCGGACAACCGGCCCTGACCGCGGCCTCTTTCCTGCCGAACCCGTTCCCCGAGGACGGCGTACCCGGCGCCGGTTCCGGCAGCCGCATCTACCGCACCGGCGACCGCGCCCGGCGGCGCACCGACGGGGCCATCGAGTTCCTGGGCCGCCGCGACCATCAAATGAAGATCCGCGGCTTCCGCATCGAGGCGGCGGAGGTGGAGGCGGCGCTCGACAGCCACCCGCAGGTGCGCCAGTCCGTGGTCACCGCCCATATGCCGGCCGCCGGCGATGCGCTGCTCTGCGCCTATCTGGTGACGGCCGGCGGGACGGAGCCGCCGGACCTGCACACCCATCTCGCCGCCCGCCTGCCCGCCTACATGCTGCCGTCGGTCTGCGTCGTGCTGGACCGGCTGCCGCTGAACGCCAACGGCAAAATCGACCGCAAGGCGCTGCCGCCGCCCGACGCACCGGCGGGCTCCACCGGGTTCGAGCCGCCGGCCACCGACACCGAGGTACGGCTGGCCGCGCTGTGGGAGGAGGTGCTGGAACGGCCGGGGCTGGGCGTTGCCGACGATTTCTACCGGCTGGGCGGACATTCCCTGCGGCTGGTCCGGCTGCAGACGCGCATCCGCGGCGCCTTCGGGCTCGACCTGCCGCTGGCCGAACTGTTCCGCGCCCCGACCGTCCGCGCCATGGCAGCCGTGATCGACTCCCGCGGCAGCCGGGACGAGGCGGACGACCTCGCCTTCATGGCCGGCCTGCTGGCCGGTGACGGCGCGGCTGAATCGGGCGGTGCGCCATGAGCCTGCTGCTTTCCCTCCTGCGCCGCTTCCGCTGGCGCATGCCGCTGGCGCTGGGGCTGGGAGCCGCCGGGGCGCTGGCCGGTCTGTGGGTGATCGCGCTGGTCAACCGGCTGATCGCCGGCAGTGGGGAACCCGACGCTTCGACCTTCGTGCTGATCGCCGTGCTGCTGGCGGCGGTGTTCGGCTTCGGCTTCGGCGCGCAGGCGATCCTGACGGCGCTCGGCCACCGGGTGGTGTGCGAGATGCGCACGGCGACGGTGAAGCGTCTGCTCGACACCGATGTGGAGCGGCTGGAGACGATCGGCGCCCCGGCGCTCTACGCCACCCTCACCAAGGACATCGCCACCGTCGGCCAGGCCTTCAACCGGCTGCCCTTCGTCTTCTGCAACGGCGTGCTGGTGCTGGGCGGCTTCCTCTATCTCGCCTGGCTGTCCTGGCAACTGTTCCTGCTCAGCGCCGCGGTGATTGGGCTGGGGGTGGGCGTGGCCTATGGCTGGGTGTCGGCGATGCGCCGGCTGATGGTCGAGGTGCGCGAAACCGACGACCGCCTTCTCGCCGGCTATCGCGGCGCGATCGAAGGCCGCAACGAGCTGGCGCTGAACACGGTGCGCAAGCGCGTCTTCCACCGCCACGACGTGGCGGCGGCGGCCGAGCATGCCCGCGACACCGAGACCCGCGCCGACCGCTATTGGGTGCTGAGCCTGAGCTGGACCGCCCTGGTCATCCTCGGCCTGATCGCCGGCATCTTCGCCGCCGGGGAGGCGCTGGGCCTGCCGCGGCCGCACACCGCCGGCTTCGTGCTGGTGCTGATGTTCCTGCGCATGCCGCTGAACGATCTGGTCGGCACGCTGCCCATCCTGCTGTCCGGCAAGGTGGCGCTGGCGAAGGTCGAGGCGTTGCGCCTGGAAGCGCACCGCCCGGACTTTGACCGTCCGGAGCCGGCCTGCGCGGCGCTTCCCGCCAAGGGGCCGCTGCTCAGCCTGTCCGGCGTCGTCTACGACCATCCGGCCCAGGGCGACGAGCCGGGCTTCCACCTCGGCCCCGTCGAACTGACGGTCGAGGCGGGGGAGACGCTGTTCATCGTCGGCGGCAACGGCGGCGGCAAGTCGACCCTGCTGACCCTGCTGGCCGGCCTGCGCCGGCCGGCCGCCGGCACCATCCGGCTGGGCGGGCTGGAGGTGACCGAGGAGCGTCGCGGCTGGCATCGCGAGCAGATCAGCGCCGTCTTTTCCACCCCCCACCTGTTCGACCGGCTGGTCGGTCCCGACGGCCGGCTGGACGAGGGGCTTGCCCAGGCGTTCCTGAGCCGGCTGCGGATGGACAGCAAGGTGGCGCTGTCCGGCGACCGCCTGTCCGACATCCGGCTGTCGCAGGGACAGCGCAAGCGCATCGCCCTGCTGGCCGCGGTGGTTGAGGAGCGGCCGATCCTGCTGCTCGACGAATGGGCGGCCGACCAGGACCCGCTGTTCCGCCGCTTCTTTTACGAGGAGCTGCTGCCCGAACTCAAACTCGGCGGCCGCACCATCATCGCGGTCAGCCATGACGACCGCTTCTTTCATCTCGCCGACCGGGTGCTGCGCTGCGATGCCGGGGTGCTGTCGCCCTGGAGCGAGGTGCCGGTCCAGCCGGCGCACGCGGCGCAATGACCGCCGGGCGGCCGCCGGCCGAACCCCCAACCATTTCCCAAACGCCTGTCGCCGCGCCTCGCGTGGCCGGACATGAGGAGGCGCTTTCGATGACCGCCGATTCCGACACCCTGACCGCGTCCGGCGGTGTTCCGGTGCCCTGCCGCGCGCTCGGCCGCGCGCTCCGCACCCTGTGGGACGGAGCCGACCTGACCGTCCGGCTGGACGGCGAAATTCGGCAGCGCTGGCGGCTGTCCGGCGATGCCGCGGCGGCCGAGCTGACCCTGGTGGAGGATGCGGTGCCGGCAGCGGACGGCGACGTCCTCCGCCGTCTGGCGGCGTTCGCTGCGCTCGACGCTGCCTTCATCCGTGCCGACGACCCCGCGACCCTGCGGCTGACCGCCCCCGACCGTCTCGCCGAGGCGCTGCGCCTGGATGGCGTCGTGGTGGAGGATGCTGGCGGCACCCAGCTGGCGATGGCCGGCACCCTGTACCAGCGGCCCGACCTATGGCTCCTGGGGGCCGGATCGGGCGGATATCCGCAGTCGCACATCGTCTCGAACGGCCGCTACCACCCGCGCCGGCCGCCCAAGCCGCAGGGCACGCTCTATGCCCGCCACATCCCCTGGCTGGAGCAGACGCTGTCCTTCCGGGTCGCCGACATCGGCATGGATCTGGAGCGCTTCCATCGCTGGCAGAACGACCCGCGCGTCGCCTTCTTCTGGCAGGAGGAGGGCGATCTGGCCAAGCACCGCGCCTATCTGGAGGCGCAGCTCGCCGATCCCCACACCATGCCGCTGATCGCCAGCCTGGACGGTGCGCCCTTCGGCTATTTCGAGGTCTATTGGGCCAAGGAGAACCGGATCGGCGCCTTCTACGACGCTCAGGACTACGACCGCGGCTGGCATGTGCTGATCGGCGAGGAGCATGTGCGCGGGCGGGCCTATGTCAGCGCATGGCTGCCGTCGCTGGTGCATTTCATGTTCCTGGACGACCCGCGCACCCAGCGCATCGTCGGCGAACCGCGTGCGGACCATCACCAGCAGATCCGCAACCTCGACCGCTCCGGTTTCGCCAAGGTCAAGGAGTTCGATTTCCCGCACAAGCGGGCGATGCTGGTCATGCTGCTGCGCGAGCGCTATTTCGCCGACCGCCTGTGGGTGCCGCGCGCCGACCCGGCGACGACGAAGCAGGGGGGCTGAGCGATGCACGGCATCCCCTCCCTCATCGGCGACGGCGGGCGGGTCCTGGACCTCGTCGGCGTCGGCTTCGGACCCTCGAATCTTGCCCTGGCGGTGGCGCTGCGCGAGGGCGGGACCGGTCTGGCCTGCCGCTTTCTGGAAAAGCGCGAAACCTTCGTCTGGCATGGCAACATGCTGCTGGACGGCAGCCGGATGCAGATCTCGTTCCTGAAGGATCTGGTGTCGCTGCGCGACCCGACCAGCCGCTACAGCTTCCTCAGCTATCTGCACCGCCAAGGCCGGCTGCAGGACTTCATCAATCTGCGGACCTTCTATCCCAGCCGGCGCGAGTTCAACGACTATCTCGCCTGGGTCGCCGCCGACTTCGACGATCTCTGCGACTACGGGCTGGAGGCGACGGCCATCGAGCCGGCGCGGGTGGGGGAGGCGGTGCCGCATGTCCGCGTCCATGCCCGCGACCGTGCCGGCCGCGAGCGGAGCTGGCTTGCCCGCAACGTCGTGATCGGCGCTGGGGCGACGCCGCGGATTCCCGACGCCTTCGACGGCCTCGTGCGCCGGGGTGGCGTTGACGCGACCGGCCCGCTGGTGATCCATTCCAACGATTATCTGGCCGCAGCCGAGGAGCTGGCGCGGGCCGGCCGGGTCGCGGTGGTCGGGTTGGGGCAGAGCGCCGCCGAGATCTTCCTCGACCTGCACGGACGCGGCGTCGCGGTGGACATCATCGGGCGCGGACCGGCGATGCGGCCGGCCGACAGCAGCCCCTTCGCCAATCAGGTCTTCGACGCCGGCTACACCAACTACCTCTACGGCCTTCCCCCGGCCGAACGTGCCGAACTGCTGCGCGCCTTCCACAACACCAACTACGCCGTGGTCGACCCCGACCTCATCGATGCCGTCTACGGCATCTTCTACCAGCAGAAGGTGGAGGGGGTGGCGCGCCACGCGATGCTGACCCGGCACGAGGTGGTGGCGGCCCGCAGCGGCAGTAACGGCGGCGACGGCGGCGGCCCGGTGCTCGACCTCGCCAGCCTGGACGGTGGCGGGCGCAGCGAGCGCCGCTATGGCGCCGTGGTGCTGGCCACCGGCTATCGCCGCCGCATCCACGAGGACTTGCTCCAGCCGATGGAGCGCTGGCTGGCAGGCGGGGAGGTCGGGCGCGACTACCGCCTGCCGACCGTCCCCGGCTGCACCGCCGGCCTGTATCTGCAGGGCTGCTGCGAGGCGACGCATGGCCTCAGCGACACCCTGCTCTCCATCCTGCCGATCCGCGCGCAGGAAATCGCTGCGGCCCTTACGGCGGACGCCGACGGGGGCCACGGCCAACAAATCCGCAAAACGACATCAGCACAGTGACGAATGGGGGACTTTAAGAATGAAGACCATTGGGCAGCCCGGACGCCGTTGGGGAAATAACTGGGGGCGCGTCCGCCTGCTGGGGTCGGTCGCGGCGGCAGCCCTGCTGCTGCCGGCCGTCGCACTGGCCCAGACTGCGGCGCAAAACACCGGCAGCACATCGTCCGAGACGATGACGCTGCCGACGATCGACGTAAGCGCCGACCGCCAGCGCGACGCCAACCCGCCGACCACCGTCGGCTCCAAGCTGCCGTCGGCGCCGCGCGAGGTGCCGCAGACCGTCACCACGGTGCCGCGCGAGCGCATCGAGGAGCAGAAGCTCATCACGCTGGAAGACGCGATGAAGCAGACGCCGGGCGTTACGGTGGAGCCGATCGACGGCAACCGCCTGAACTTCTATTCGCGCGGCTTCGAGATCACCAACCTGCAGTTCGACGGCGTGCCGACGACGCTGGACGACCGCATCTTCGCCTCGCCCGATCTGGCGATGTATGAGCGGGTCGAGGTGCTGAAGGGGCCGGCCGGCCTGCTGAACGGCATGGGGGGGCCGGGCGGCGCCGTCAATCTGGTCCGCAAGACCCCGAAGAAGACGCTGGAAGGCTATGGCGAGCTGACCGCCGGCTCCTATGCCAACTATCGCGGCGAAGGGGACATCACCGGCTCGCTGAACGAGTCCGGCAGCCTGCGCGGGCGCTTCGTCGGCGCCTATCAGGACCGCAACGCCTTCCAGGACTGGACGGAGCAGCGCCGCGGCCTCGCCTATGGCAGCATCGCCGCCGACCTGACGCCCGACACGACCCTGACGGCCGGCGCCTGGTACCAGCGCATGAGCTACCAGGGCGCCTGGAACCTGCCGGCCTATGCGTCGGTGGTGGGCGGACGGCCGCAGTTGCGCCTGCTCGACGTCGACCGCTCGACCTCGCTGGGCGAGAAGTGGAACGAGGACGTGTTCACCACCAAGGGCGGCTTCGCCGACCTGGAGCACAAGTTCGACAATGGCTGGGCGGTGAAGCTGGCCACCCATTACATCGACAACGAGATGGACCGGAAGATGGCGTATGCCTATTCGCCGGTCACGCCGGGGGTGAACCGGACAACGTTGTTCGCCCAGAAACTGCGCTACGATCAGGAGCAGCTGGGTGCCGACCTGTCGACCACCGGCAATTTCGGGCTGTTCGGCCTGACCCACGAGGTGGCCGTCGGCGCGAATTACGAGCGGACGACCTTCCGCCACCGCGCGGCCAATCCGGTCGGCAGCTGGTCGGTGACGCAGAACATCTTCTCGCCCGACGCCTCGGCGGCCGAGCCGGCTTGGCGCGACTGGCAGAAGGACACCAAGACCACCACCGACAGCTGGGGCACCTACGGCGTCCTGCGCCTGAAGCTGGCCGAGCCGCTGAAGCTGATCGTCGGCGGGCGGATGAACTGGTGGCAGACCAAGGTCGATGCCGACGCCCTGGCCGGCACCCCGGAAAGCAGCGCGTCCGTCCGCGGCAAGGTCACGCCCTATGCCGGCCTCGTCTACGACGTCAACTCCACCTACGCCCTCTACACCAGCGTCTCCCAGGTGTACGAGCCGCAATCCTATGTCGATGCGTCCGGCAAGGTGCTGGAACCGCTGAAGGGCCGGCAGTATGAGGCCGGCATCAAGGCCGATTACTTCGGGGGCCGCCTGCACGCCACCGCCTCCGTCTTCCACATCGAGGAGGAGAACCGGCCGCAGTCCGACCCGCGCTTCCCCAACCAGTCCATCTACATCTCGGGCGGCAAGGCGCAGAGCCGCGGCGTCGAGCTGGATGTCTCCGGCGAGATCCTGCCAAGCTGGGACGTCTATGCCGGCTACACCTTCACCCGCGCCAAGAGCCTGGACAGCAGCGCCAACGCCGCGAGCGCCTTCACCGCCATCGCGCCGATGCATCAGGTGAAGCTGTGGACCAACTACCGCCTGCCGGAGAGCATCGATGACCGTCTCAGCGTCGGCGGCGGCGTCACCGCCCAAAGCTCCATGTACAACGAGTTCCCGTCGCTGGGCGGCGCCCGCCTGACCCAGGGCGGCTATGCGACGGTGGACGCCCGCGTCGCCTATGACGTGACCGAGAAGGTGACGGCGGCGGTCAATGTCAAGAACCTGTTCGACCGCACCTATTACCAGCGCGTCGGCACGCCGCAGTCCGGCAACATCTACGGCGAGCCGCGCACCGTGCTGCTGACCCTGCGGGCGAAGCTGTGACGGCGGGCGCCGGAAACCCCACCGCCGGGAGGCGCGCGCCATCGCGCCTCCGCACCGCCGTGCGGGTGACGGCGGCGGTCTTCGGTGCCTATGGCTTCGCCTGGGGCATCGCCGCCTTCGGGGCGGAATTGGGGACGCTGGCCGGCATGGACCCGGCCGAGGCGGTGACGGCGGCCAGCCTGCTCGCCCTCCTGGTGCTGCCGGCGGTGTCGCTGTGGGCCTTCGCGGTGCCGCGGGCCGGCGTCGGTTGGGCGGTGCTGGGCGGCGGTGCGGTTGTGATGATCGCCGCGTCGCGGCTTGTCGGGATCACCGCGCCATGACGGCGGGAAAGCGCAAGCTGATCAGCCCGGCACTGCGCGCCGCGATGCTGTGGCCGCACACCTGGGCGGGGGTGACGCTCGGCGGGCTGCTGATGCTGGTCTTCTTCATGGGCTCGCTGGCGGTCTTCGCCTCCGAGATCGACCGCTGGATGATGCCGGACACCCGGATCGGCGCGGTGGAGGCGCCGGCGGAGGCGGTTTCGCTGGACCGGACGGTGGTGCCGCTGGTGGAGCGGCTCGCCGCCGGACGGGCGGTTCGCGACTGGTTTGTGCAGTTGCCGGACGAGCGGCGCCCGGTGATGGCCCTGCGGGTGCGCACGGAAAGTGGCACTGCCGGCGGCATGGCGACCGCCGGCGGCGCGCTGCTGCCGCCGGTGGGGACGCTGGGCGCCAGTTCCTTCTTTTATCCGCTCCATTACAGCCTGCACCTGCGGGCCGGCTTCGTCGGCTACTGGATCGTGTCCTTCGCGTCGGTGGCGATGCTGGCCGGGCTGATCTCCGGCGTTATCATCCACGCGCGGATCTTCAAGGACTTCTTCACCTTCCGCAGCTGGGGCCAGCTTCGCCGCTCGCTGCTCGACCTGCACAACCTGACCGGGGTGCTGGTGCTGCCCTTCCACCTGATGATCACCTTTACCGGGATCGTCATCATCCTGCCGATCGTGCTGCCGGCGGGCGTCCAGGCGCTCTATGGCGGAGACATCCAGCGCTTCTATGACGACGCGCTGGGCAACTACAGCCGGCCGCGCGCCGGCATCCCGGCGCCGTCGGCACCGCTCGACCCGATGGTGGCGGAGGCCAGACGTCGGTGGGGCGGCGGCGAGGCCGCGGTGGTCTTCGTCTACAATGCGGGCGATGCCGCATCGGTGGTCCGCATCAACCGCGACACCGGCGACCGCATCAGCCTGGATGTCCAGCCGGTCTTCTTCGACGGCGTGACCGGCGCGCTGCTGAAGTACCAGCCGCCGGGCCCGATGGTGGCGGCGCACCGGGTGATGTCGGGGCTGCACTTCGCCGCCTTCGAGCATTGGCCGCTGCGCTGGCTC
This sequence comes from uncultured Azospirillum sp., assembly GCA_965650625.1. Taxonomy (GTDB): domain Bacteria; phylum Pseudomonadota; class Alphaproteobacteria; order Azospirillales; family Azospirillaceae; genus Azospirillum. The sequence continues at coordinate 125,208 of CBFGPE010000001.1, forward strand.
TATTTCCTGTTCGGCTTGACCGGCTGCGTGCTGATCGGCACCGGCATGCTGCACTGGATGGAGAAGCGGCGCGTCGTCCACGGCCTGCCCGGCGTGGGCTGGCGCAGCGTCGCCGCCCTCACCTGCGGCACCACCACCGGGCTGCTGATCGCCACGCTGGCGATGATGGCGGCCAATCGCCTGCTCCCCTCCGGGGTGCCGTCACGCGAGTTGGTGGAGGTCGGCGTCTTCTTCTTGACCTGGATCGCCAGTGCCGTTCACGCCGCGGTCCGCACCAAACTCGATCCGCCTTGGAGCAGCCAGTGCGCCGCCGTCGCCCTGCTGGCCGCGGCTTGCGTTGTGCTGAACTGGATCACCACCGGGGAGCATCCGGTTCGGGCGGCGGCGGCCGGCGACTGGGCGGTGGTCGGCGTCGACGCCGTGCTGGCACTGACGGCGGCCGTTGCGTGGCACGTCTCCCGGCGTCTGGCCCGGCGTGCGCGGCCTGAACTGTCCACCCTGTCGAAGCTGACCGACCATGCCTGACGTCCTGTCCTTCCCCGTGATCTTCGGCCTCTGCTACCTCGCCTTCGGGGCGCTCGCCCTGACGGTGGAGCGGCATTGGCGCGATCTTGTCGACTCCCGGCGGGCTCTTCCGCGGCGGACGGTCCTTCGCCTGCGCTGTGCCTCGGCGCTGTGCATGGCGGCGGCCCTGTCCGCGGCGGTGCACCGGGACGGCGCCGGCTTCGGCATGCTGCTCTGGGTGCTGGCGCTGACGGCGGGTGCGCTCGCCGTCAGCGCCACGGTCACATGGCTGTGCAGGCCGGGACGCGGCCGGACGCGGTAACGCTTCGGACGATGTCGGCAACCCTGTCGGGGTCGATCACGTCGCCCCGTGCGCCGCCCCGGCATAGGGCGCCACGGAAACCGAGGATCGACGGCCCCAGCATCGCCAGCGGAGCGATGTCCGAAAGCCTCAGCGATCCCGCCAGCCCCGCCCACAGCCCGGCATCGCGCGCCTGTGCGATGAAGTCCGTCAGCGCGTCGGCCGACAGATGATCGCGGAGAGTGCGGCCGTCCTTCAGGCCGGTGTCCAGCATCACGCCGATGAAGCCGGCATCGGCCATGGCGCCGACCAGATCCGGAGTGGGATCCGTCATGTCGGCCAGGATGACGCCGACCAGCGCGGCGGTGCCGCGCGTCGTCGCCGCCGCGGCGATGCAGGCCTGCGGATTTCCCCCGGCGCCAATCCCCATCTTGACGATGTCGACGCCGGTGGCCGCGGTGCCGGCGATGGCGGTTGCTACGCGGTCGGGTTCCATCGGCAGGTCGCCGATGGTGGCGCTGACCAATCTCCGTCCGGCAACGGCCGCGAGGCAGCCGCGGATCGTGTCGGCCGGCAAGGCGCCCAACGCGCCCTCCCTCGGGTTCTTCAGGTCGATCAGGTCGGCCCCGGCCCTCACCGCGATCTCGGCTTCCTCGGGATTGGTCACGCTGGCGAGCATGCGGATCATGAGAGCACCTGCGGCTTGGTCGCGTCGGGAGCGCGCATCTCGGCGCGGAAGGCCGCCACGCGGTCGCACAGCCAGCCCCAGGCCTCCCGCTCCCGTTCCCCGGCGGTCTTCTCCACGGCGATGGCGAGGTAGGCCATTTCACGCTCCACCTTTTCCCACGGCAGCATGTGCAGGCGGCTGCACAGGATCGCCGCTTCGATCACCGCCGCGGCGGCGCGGTTGTGGCCGGCGAAGGGCCGATGCGCCTCTTCATGGACGCTCCGGCAATGGAAGCGCGGGCGCACCGGGTCGTCCTCCATCCGGACCACCTCAACCTCCCAGTGGGCGAGGCTGTCGGCCAGACGCACGCCGGCGATGGTGGTTGCCGGACTCAGCGGCCAGTCCCGCCGCCCGGTCAGGCAGCCGGCGAACAGCCGCGCGTCGTCGGTGAGGTTGATCACCGCCCGTCCGGTGGCCTCCAGCGCGGCGAGCGTGACGGAGGGGCGGAAGGGGGCGATCACCAGATCGTCGCCGTCGCGGGTGACCCCGAAGGGGGCGATGTGCGGGGTGCCGCCGGCGCCCAGCGTGGTGACGATGGTTTCGAGAATCATGATGCCTTTCCGCAGGCCCGGCGGCGCTCCTGCAGGGTCGTGCCCGCCGTCTTGAAGCCGTGGGCGTCGCTGTCCGGATCGGCCGCCGCCTCTACCGTGCAGCCCCAGGAAAGATCTTCGTCCTGGACATAGCGCTTGCCGAGCTGCCAGGCGAGGAAGGCCTTGTGCAGCTCCACCCCCATGTAGAAGGCATGACCGCCATCCTCCGCCAGCCCGAGCAGGGGGTAGAGGTGGTAGGGATCGGTCGCCACATGGTGGCCGTCGCGGTTGTAGACATGGACACCGTCCTCCGCCACCTCCACCCGGAAGGAGGGGTCGCGGATGTTGCGGGCGGTCTCGGCGATTTCGGCCGGGGTGCCGGCGAAGGGGCGGCGGTCGCGCAAGGCCATCAGCCCGTCATCGATGCCCTTGGGCAGGCTGCCGCTTTCGGCGGCGGCATGCATGATCCGCCGCGCCCGGTCGGCCTCGCGCACCGCGGTGCGGGCATGCGGGCTGACCTGAAGCGTGAGGACGGCGCCGATCGACAGTTCCGACACCATGCCCATCAGCAGCGCCGTCGTCCCGGTGGTGTCGGCATCGGTCAGTTCGGTCAGGTTGCCGATCCCCATCAGCATCTCGATATCGGGATAGCGTTGGCGCAGGGCGTGATAGCGCACCACCGACTCCGTGAAGCCGTAATGGATGGGGTCCAGCACCGGATCGGCGAGGAAACGCCGCCCGCCCGCCCGCAACCGGTCGACGGCGCGGCACAGGGACTCCAGGTCACGCGCCTTGCCCGGAATCAGGATCGGGGTCGCCGCCGTGCGGTCCAACACCCACAGCGTGTCCTCGCTGAGGCTCAGCATATAGGAGGCGCCGGCCGCCGCGCCGCGCAGCAGTTCCTCGGGGTCGGCGCTGTCGACGCTGACGGTGTGGCCGGCGGCGACCAGGGCGGCGACCGCTTGCTCCAGCCCGTCGAACCGTTCGCCGGGGTGGCAACCGAGATCGATGACGTCGGCGCCGTCGCGGCGCAGCCTTGCGGCGGTCTCCAGCAGAGTGTCGATGGAGCGGTGGGGGGCGTCGATGATCTCGGCGAAGATGGTCACCCCATGGCGGGACAGGTCGGCCTGCGCCGTCCGCCCGCCGAGATAGGCGGGAATGTCGCGCAGTTCTTCCGGCCCGCGTTCAAAGGCGACGCCGAAATGCCCCGACAATGCCGCCAGATCGCAACGGGTCCGGCCGGGCAGGATCACCCGGGTCCCCTGCGGCGGCGGCGGAAGGCGCCGCCTGATCAGCTCCTCCGTCATCAGGGCGGCGACACTGACGCCGATCTGCACCACCTCGAAGCTGAAGGGGGAGGCCGCCATCCCGTCGAGCACCGCCCGCAGGCGCGGTTCTGCCAGCTTTCCGGTCACGAAGACGATGTGGTCAGACATTCAAGACGCGCTTTCAGCGCCGCTTCGAGTTCGGGAACGGTTTCGACAACGGTGGTCGCCTCGAACCCGCGCAGCCGGTCGACATTTTCCAGGTCGACGCGCCTTGGATAGACCGGCACCATGCCATGCGGCGCCTCCGTCATCATTTCCGGCGCGGTGTCGCAGGCGAAGACGATGCAGGGCACCCGGCATTTGCCGGCCTGGGCGAAGGCGTTGGTCGGAAGCGTGTCGGAGATCCCCTGCACGCATTTGGCGACCGTGTTCGAGGTGGCCGGCCCCACCACCAGCGTGTGGTATTCGCCGAAATAGAACCGGCCGATCTGCGGCGCGCTGGCGGCACGGTCGCGGAACAGGCGGGTGCCCGGCGGGAAGTTGCCGTCGCGGCGGCGGTACATGCGCATGACCTCTTCCGCCGCCTTGCTGAGGAAGACGTCGAGCGGCGCCAGCCGCGCCATCAGGTCGAGCGTCTCCTTGATGTAATGGCCGGATCCGGTCAGCGCCCAGGCCAGCCTTGGCGACGCGGGCGGGGTCGACATCTCGTTCATGCCCGCACACCCGGCAGAAGTTCCACCTCCGGGCTGCGCAGCAGGGGGCAGCCGGGAGTCCCACGGCCCGCCAGCGCCTCTTCCATCAGGCGGTGGTTGTCGCGATGGATGCACCAGCTTTCGCCGGCGAAGCGCGCGCGCCAGTGCGGAAAGGCCGCGTCGACCAGCCCGTCGCGGGCCAGCGCCGCCGCATCGGTCGCCGAGCAGGGGCAGGGCCCAGACTTGACCAGCACCAGCGCCGCCGCGTCCAGCTCCACCGCCAGCCATGCCGCGAGGCTGTCGGAGGTGACTTCCCAGCTTTCGGCGATCTCGGGATGGTCCAGCACCATGGCGGACGGCAGCCACACCGCCGGCATCCGTGCCCGGATCAGCGACCGCAGCCGCTCGTGTGTTGCCGCCGTCTGCAGGGCCGGGCAGATGCCGTGCAGCATCAGCCCGAACTGTTCCATCGCCAGCAGGGCCATGCGATGGGCGAGGCGGTCGTCGAAGCGCCAATTGTCCTGGGCGTCGCGCACGGCATCGGCGAACGGGCCGCCGCCCGGCACGATGACCAGAGGGTGGAGGTGGCCGGGACGGGCGATCAGATCCAACCAGGTTCCCAGCCGGTGCCAGTCCGACAGGCTGCCGCCGATCTTGATCACCCAGGGCCGCACCGCGGCGTCGGGCGATCTATCGGTCGGCGATCCGTCTGCAGGCGATGGGTTGGCCATCATCGGATCAGATCCGCCGGTCGGCCATGACCATCAGGCGATGTGACGCCGGCAGGGACGAAGCCGGCATCTGGTCGCGCGTCCGCTCCAGCCGGATGCCCGGAACCGCGACCCCGTCATAGATGTCGAGCTTCGCCACCGAAACGCGGGCCGACTGCACCTGTTCGTGGGCCAGACACATGCGGGCGATCTTCTCCGCCAGCATCTCGACCAGATTGGTGTGCTCGTCCATCAGGATCCGCTTCAGCCCGGACAGCAGATCATCGTAGGACAGCACGTCGCCGATATCGTCGGAGAACTGTGCTCCGTCCTGGCGCACCTGCAGCAGAAGGTCGATACGCACCCGCTGAGGCGCACCGCGCTCGTAGTCGAAGACGCCGATCCGGCAGGGTAGGACGACGTTCTCCAGGAACAGCTCGTAAAGGCCGGCCGGGATGGAGGACCGCTGGACGTCGGCCGTGGCCGCGCCGCGCGCGCATTGGGCGGAAAGGATCGTTTCGAGCATCGGTGCCGTCCTCCTGGCAGTTGTCCGGCGGGGCCTGGCGCGGATCGGGTGTCGGGCAGGCCGATTTGTACCTTATCGGCGACCGCAGGAGGATATGTGTTCGAATGCGACACCGAATTGACGATTCCCGCCGCCGCCCGCCTGTTTTCCCGGAGCTGGTCCTGGCCTGCATCCTGCTACCCGGTGCGGCATCAGGTCAGGCCGGCGAACTCGTGCGCGGCGGCAAGCGGGCTGTGCCGCTGGCTCTGGCGGTCGCTGCGCGGGGCGACGCCAAAGTGATCGCGGTAGCATTTGCTGAAATGGGTGGCGGAAATGAAGCCGCAGCTGATCGACACCTCCATCACCGACATGCGGGTCTGGCACAACAGCTGCCGCGCGCGCTTCATCCGGAGGCCAAGATAGTATTTCGCCGGCGAGCAGTTCATGTATTTGCGGAACAGCCGCTCCAGATTCCGGCGGGACTGGCCCAGTTCCGCGGCGAGCGTCAGCAGGTCCAGCGGTTCCTCGATGTTGGCCTGCATCACCGCCACGGCGGCGTTGAGGTCTTCGTGATCCAGCACCGGATTGGCATGCAGTTCTTCCTGCTGGCGGACGCTGCCGGCCCGGATCTTGGTGTGCAGAAGCTGTTCGGCGATGTCCATCGCCAGCTTCTCGCCATGCCGGGCGGCGATCAGGTACAGCATCATGTCGGTGGCGGCGGTGCCGCCCGCGCAGGTGAAACGGTTGCGGTCGATGGTGAACAGCTCGCCCGTCGCCTCGATCTCCGGGAAGGTCTCGGTGAAGCCGGCCATGTTCTCCCAATGGATGGTGCAGCGGTAGCCGTTCAGCAGGCCGGCCCGGGCCAGGATGTGGCTGGCCGTGCACAGGGCGCCGAAGGCGATCCCCTGGGCGGCCGAGCGCCGCATCCACGAGAACACCGCCCGATCCTCGTACCAGTGGCCTCCGACGCCGCTGCACACCATCACGGTGGACAGCTGAGGTGCGTCGGCGATGGCGTGGTCGACGCAGATCCGGATGCCGTTGCTGGCCCGCTCGACACCGCCGGCCGGGGAGAGCAGCACCCAGCGATACAGCTCCTTGCCGCTGATCTGGTTGGCAAGGCGGAGAGGCTCCACCGCCGCGGTGAACGCGATCATGGAGAAATCGGGAACCAGGAGAAAACCGATTGTGTCGACCTTGGAACCGCCGGACTGCTGTTCAATGCACTTCATTGTCCCGTGCCCCTCTTCCGCATGCCTGTTCGTATGTCGTGGGTCGCGAATGGTCGGCGAACACGCTGCTTTCCCGCGGCCTTGTTTGCTTGGATGGCCACGTTCGGACGGGCGGGAGGACGATCCTTCTCCGCACCATCAAGTTTTTATGACAAGCAGCCTACGCAGGTTGCGGCCCGGCGACATTGAACAAAGCGGACATAATTCTTGAAGGAGCGCGACGTTGATCGAGTCGGGATTGTTTTTCTAGCAAATCATCCGAGTGTGCGAACGATTATATCATCCGGCGGGGTAATCCCACATCCCCCAAACGGCTGGGTCCGGATGACCATTGGGCTGGTTTTTTCAAAGGCAGGACAGCAGCTCGCCGCGTCCACCGAAGCCGCGGTCGCCCAGCCAGCGGCGCGCCCGTCCGGTCAGGCCCCGGCAGCTGGGTGGAACCTCCTCCAGTTCTGACAGATGATTGTCCAGAAGCGACAGGAAAGGCAGCTGGTTGAGGCCACAATCGGCGAATCCCGGCAGCGGATCGATCTCGCCGCGGAACAGGATGGTGCCGTTCCGCAGGCCGTGGCCCGTGGCGGCACCCGGTCTGCCACCGATCAGCAGGCTGCCGGCATTCATGTGCAGGGCGGCATAGGCGCCGGCATCGCCGCCGACGGCGATCAGTCCGCGCCGCATGCGTTCACCGACCCGGTCGCCACAATTGCCCCGGACCAGAATCCGCCCGCCCATCATCCCCGTCCGTTCGCCGGGCAGCGCGCCGCCCAGTTCGCTGCCGGCATTGCCGCCGATGGTCAGCAGGCCGCCGCGCATGGCGGCGCCCGCCGCCAGCCCGGCCGACCCCTCTACCCGCAGGGTTCCGCCGCTCATGCCGGTGCCGGCGCGATGGCCGACCGGTCCGGCGACGCGGATGGTGCCGCCGGACAGCCCCGCCCCGACGAAGTCGAGGCGCTCGTCCCCCTCAATTTCGAAGGTGTCGCCGGGGCTTCCCGACAGGTCGAACAGGTCGCCCACCGCGATCTGACCCCGGCCGAGCCGCAGCGGCAAGGCGGCGATCTCCGTCAGGTCCATGTCCGCCAGCCGGTGCGGCAGCAGGGGAGACGCATCGACGCGGCCGGTCAACGGGCCTTTCAGGCGGAAGCTCAGCACGCTCATGGCAGCAGCTCGTGAAGGTGGAAGTGGTGACGGCCCAGCTTGCCGCCGTAATTGCCGGCGGTGACGCCCCAGACGCCGGAGCCGCGACCGCGCTCGATCAGGCATTTCAGTCCGGCAGTGGTCGCTGCCGCGACATCGGCCGCAGTCAGTCCATCGATGACGATCTCCAGCACCGATTCCACCTCGGCCGGCAGGCGGGAGCGGGGCAGGCCGCGCAGCGTCGGGCAATAGGCGTCGTTGGTGGACGCCGGCATACCCTTGTACTTCGCCCCCACCTTGGAGCCGGAGCGCACCACGCCGCCGGGGAAAGGCAGCACCACGTTGGGCACGGCGCGCATGGCATCCGCCGCCGCTTCCGCTGCCTCCAGCGCCGCCATCCGGGCATCGGCGAGGATGAGCAGGTTGCCACCGCCGACCGCGGGGACGCTCCAGCTCGATTCCTCGCACAGGAACTCGCCGTCCATCACCGGGATGCGCCAATAGCGCCGGCCGCCCAGCAGCTTCGACATCTGCTGCCCGTCGCCGAAATAGCGCAGCCTTCGACCCAGCGGGATCAGATCCTCCTTGGCGCCGCGCGGCACGCCGGAGAAGCAGGCCGTGCCGGGACAGGTCAGGATGCACTGGCCGAGGCGGGTCTCGACCTGCTTGCCCAGCACGCTGCGCCCGGTGGCGAAGAACAGCAGGGACACGCCGGGACGCCCGTCCGGGGTTTCCTCCGGCGTCAGCTCCCGCTCGATCCCGGATTCGCAGCCGCAGGCGATGACCGAGGTGGCGAAGCCGGTTGCCGCCATGCCGGCATGGCGTGCCCAGGCCAGCGTGTCGGCGGTCACGATCAGCCGGGTCGCCTTCATGTCGAAGGCCTCGGCATAGGTGTTCTCGATGTGGATGCCGTTCAGAAGCATGAGTCGGACGCCGTCAGGGTCGGAACGATGGACAGGCCGCCGCGGCCATGGTCGAGGATCTCGCCGTCCGCGATGCGGAAGTTGCCGAGCCGCACGGTCTGGTGATCCTCGAACCACGGCTTCAGCCGCCGTTCGATGGCGGAATCGAACTCCGGCCGGACGACGATGGTGTCGCCCCAGCCGGTTGCGGTCAGCTGTCCGTTCCGCGCCACCAGCCGGCCGTTCTTGAACACCAGTGCCGGGGCGGCGAACATCGCCTCGCGGTCGGGCAGGTCGTCATACACCACCACGTCGGCGACGGCGCCGGGACGCAGATGGCCGCGGTCGCGCAAGCCCAGCACGCGGGCGGGACCGGCGCGGGTCATGATGGCGATTTCCTCCAGCGTGTATTCACGGTCGATGGAGCCGAGGCGGCTGTGCGCCGCCACGTCGGGATTGATCCGCGCCAGCTGCTCGTTGCGGAAGCTGCGGTCCATCAGCAGCCGGATCAGATGCGGATAGCTGGTGAAGGGTCCGCCGTTGGGATGATCGGTGGTCAGATAGACCCGCCAGGGATCCTCGATCAGCAGGAACAGCTCCAGCCCGATCGCCCATTGCAGGGCGTTGACGAAGGCCTTGTCGCGGTAGCGGAACGGCACCAGCCCGCAGCCGCCGTCGCATTCGATGTCGGTGCACACCCATTTGCGCGGGCTGGCGAGGCCGCTGTTGCGGAACTGCGACATGATGTCGGCCGACGCGGTGATGGTCTGGCCGAAGATGATCTGGCCGACATCGACCGAGATGTTCGGGCTGCGGTTCACCGATTCCGCGATCTCGGCGGCGGCCGAGGAGAAGCGGCGGTCGCCCTCCGTCCCATAGCTGTGGAATTGCAGATGGGTCAGATGGGCGGGCAGCCCGTCGAGCGCGGCGATGGTGTCGCGCGTCACCGATTCGTTGCCGGGGATGCCCAGATTGTTGCAGTGGATGTGCAGCGGATGCGGCACCCCCAGGTCGGACAGGGCGGTCGCCAGCGTGGTCAGGATGCGGCGCGGCGTGATCCCGTAATGGGGATGCGCCTCGTCCAAGTCGAGGCGGCGCTGGTTGAACTTGAAGGCGCTGATGCCGCCGGGGTTCACCACCTTGACGCCGACCGCCTGGGTGGCGTGCAGCATCCAGGCGACATAGTCGTTGACCTCCGACTGCGTCGCCCCGGCGGCCAGCCGCTCCAGCAGGAAATCGTCGTTGCCGAGGACGGCGTAGCAGCCCTTGTCGATGATCGGGACGTCGGCCAGCTCCAGATGGGTGTGCCGGGCGTTGGACGGCAGCATCGCCGGCTCGAACGCCGCGGTATAGCCCATCTCGGCATAGCGGTAGCCGGTGACGAAGCTGGACGGGGTGAACAGGCCGCTGCCCGACCGGCGCAGGCCGTCCGGGGCGCTGCCGTGCTCGCGATGCTCCTCCGGCAACAGCAGGCGGGCGAGGTTCACCTTGCCGCCGCCGATGTGGCTGTGGATGTCGATGGCGCCGGCCATGACGATGCGGCCGTCGAGATCGACCACTTCCCCGATGCGGGCATCCTCCGGCGGCGTCGCAGCGATGCGACCGTCCTTCAGATACAGGTCGCGCGGCGGGCCGTGCAGGGCGGTGCCGTCCGCGGCCCCGGCGGGGTCGCAGACGCGGCCGCCGCGCAGCAGGGTGTAGGCGTCAGACATGCGCTGTCTCCCGGATCAGGACGGGAAGAGGGGAGGCGGGAAGCCGGTCGAGAAGAGCGTTCAGCACCGCCGCGGCGGTCGGCAGGGTGGCGGCGGACGCTTTGGGAGACCGCAGCCGGCGCAGCGGCAGGGCGGCGACGCCGTCACCGCGATGGATGCTGCCGGCATGGTCGAGGCCGGGGATGGCGACCGGGATCAGCACCTCCGGGTCGTGGGGCAGCGGCTGTCCGGGGCGGGCTAGCACGACCATCGGCGTGCGGGTGTCCGGCACTTCCGCCCCGTTCAGCGCGGACAGCCAGAGCATCGCATCGACCCCGCCCTCGGCCAGCAGGCTCTTCAGCCGGTAGCGCAACGGATCATGTTCCGGCGGGCCGGCGCCCAGGCGGGAGCGCAGCGGCACGCCATATTGCCAGGCGCACACGTAGTTGGCGCCTAGGGCGTTGCCCTTGCCGCCCAGCGCCAAGCCGGCGCAGCGGGTGGCAGCGTTGGCGGTCACGACCAGCCGGTTGAAGGCCTCGACCGCCACATCGCCGGCCACCGGGTCCAGCGTGGCGGAAACCCAGCCGACGACGCCGAAGCGCGCCTCGCGCAGCGCCGTGGCGACACGGGCGAGGTCCACCATCGCGATGCCGCCCACCCGGTCGCCATGCGGGGTTTCGCCGGCCACCAGCTGCGACAGCGCAGCGGCGATGGCGGGGGCGTGGATCAGGTCTGCGGTCAGACGCTCGAACCCCTCCGGCACCGGTCCGTCGCCGGGACCGATGAGAAAGCCGCGCGCGGCGCCGGCATCGCGGAACAGGGCGGTCGGCGGCCGGACGAGCCGGTCGAACAGGCGGGGGGCGTGGCGGTCGAACTCCGCCCCGAACAGCACGAACAGGTCGGCGCGGTTGCGCACCTCGCCGAAGGTGGCGGTCATGGCGCCGGTCACCTGCAGGGCGCGCAAACCGTGGAACAGGCTGTCGGACCCGGCGTGGTCGACCACCGCACCCAGCCGTTCCGCCAGCGCCAGGGCTGCGGAAACCCCGTCGGTGTCGGCGGCTAGCCCGCCGACAGCCGGAAAGGCGGCATTCCGCAACAGTGCCGCCGCCGCGTCCAGTGCCGCGTCGAGCGGTACGGCCCGGCCCTTGATGAAGCAGTGGGCCGGCAATGCCGGAAGGGCGAACAGGGTGCGCGACCGTGCGCAGCCGTTGTCGGTCACCCTGAGCTGCCCGACCCGATCATGCGCAACCGTAAGGTCGTCACAGGCCATTGCGCAGAATGGGCAAACGACATCGTTCATCGGTGGCGGAAGATCGGTCCCGCCGAGTTCGTTGTCCATGTCCTAAACCCCGCACGTGATGTCGAGTTTGACCAGTTCTGCAAAGATTTTGACGCACAAAATCACGCCCGATTTCTTATGAAGAAATGAGATAAACAGGATTGCGGACGTCATATTTACTTTGATTGTGCGATTTTCTGTCGCCGTTTCCATTGATTTTATCGCGATCGATTTTATTATGTCTGAAAGGCGGCTGGTCGCCTTGGCTTTTGCGACAGGTAGGCCATGATTTGCGGCGAACAGCGACCGACGGTCGACGCGGTGCGGGTGGAGGTGCCTGCCCGCCTGCATCTGGGGTTTCTCGACATGGAAGGCGGACTGGGCCGGCGCTTCGGCAGCCTGGGTCTGACGCTCGACGGGTTGGGAACGGAATTGACGCTGGTCCGGGGCGATCCGGCGGGCGATGCCACCGACCGTCCCGCCAGCCGGGCGACGGGATATCTCGACCGGCTGTGCGCTGCGTTGGGTGTGGAGAACCGCTTTTCCCTGCACTTGGGCCGGACGATCCCGTCCCATTCCGGGCTGGGGTCGGGCACCCAACTGGCGCTGGCCGTCGGGGCGGCCCTGTCGGCACTGACCGGCCGGCCGCTGCCGCCGCGCCGCGTCGCCAGCCTGCTGGACCGGGGGTCGCGGTCTGGAATCGGGGTCGGCGCCTTCGAGCAAGGCGGCGTCATCCTTGACGGCGGCAAAGGCGCACTGGACGAACCGCCGCCGGTCATCAGTCGCATGGCTCTGCCAGAGGCGTGGCGGATGCTGCTGGTGTTCGACGACGCCAACCGCGGTCTGTCCGGCACGGCCGAGACGGTTGCCTTTCGCGATCTGCCGCCCTTTCCGGCGGACAAGGCGGCCTATCTGTGCCGGCTGGCGCTGATGGTCGGGCTGCCGGCGCTGGCGGAAGGGGATGCGGTGCGGTTCGGTGCCGCGGTCACGGAACTGCAGAGCGTGGTCGGCGACCATTTCGCTCCGGCGCAGGGCGGTCGCTTCAGCAGTCCCGACGTGGCCGAGGTGCTGCGCTGGCTGCCGTCGGTCGGCGCCACTGGGGTCGGGCAGAGTTCCTGGGGGCCGACCGGCTTCGCGATCTTCGGCGATGCCGGATCGGCGGAACGCGCCGCGGAGGGCGCGCGGGCGCGCTGGCGGCTGCAGGCCAATCTGCGCTTCGTCGTCTGCCGTGGACGGAATCGCGGTGCGGTGGTGGAGACTTTCGCAGGACGCGGCGCGGTCGCTGCCGGATATGAAACAGTCGCAAAAAAGACAGCGTGAGCTTGTGAGGTGAAAGACAGTGCCATGAAGCGAACCAAGGACTTCGTTTCATGGAAAAGCCCTATATCTTGCACGCCATTACTCCGGTAAAGGCGGTCAGTCCATTCGACATCAACATGGCTTGCGACGCCGGTTACGACGTGATCGCGCCATATACCAATGTCGAGACTGGTGAAGTCCTGGGTCTTGTCCAGGACATGATCTTCTCCCGTGCGCCGGGCGATGCCAAGCGGACAGGCCTGTTCATCGCCGGCCGCGACATCCTGAAGGCGCTGGACATGCTGGAGGCGGCGCGCGGCGCCATGGTGCCGCCGTTCGAAATCTCGGTCTTCGCCGACCCGTCCGGCGCCTACACCACCGCCGCGGCGATGATCGCGAAGGTCGAAGCCCAGCTTGAAAAGGCCGGGATGCATCTGGCCGGCGCACGGGTCGCGGTGTTCGGCGGCAAGGGGCCGGTCGGCGGCATCGCGGCGGTTCTGGCGGCGCGCGCCGGCGCGTCGGTGCGGCTGGTCGGCCATGACGGTGCCGCGTCCGTCGCCGAGCGGGCGGCCTCATACCTTCAGCGGTTTGGCGTGACGCTGGGCGCGGTGGACGGCTCTACCGACGCGCACAAGGCCGCCATTTTGGAGGAGACCGACGTGGTGCTGGCGGTCGCCCGCGCCGGCGTGCAGGTGCTGAGCCGCGCGCAGATCGCCGCCGCCCCGTCCGTGCGGGTGGTGGCCGACGTCAATGCCGTTCCGCCGGCCGGCGTGGAGGGGGTGGACGCCTTCAGCGATGGTGCTCCGATCGATGGGACGGATGCGGTCGGCATCGGTGCGCTTGCCATCGGGAACGTGAAGTTCAAGACCCAGCATGGCCTGTTCAAGGCGATGCGCGAGGCGACGAAGCCGGTCTATCTGGCCTTCGATGACGCCTTCACCCTGGCCCGCGCCCAATGCCGGAAAGCGGCCTGATCCTGGTCGCCGCCCTGTCGGGTCGTGCCATCGCCCAGGCGGTCGCGCGCACCGGGGCCATGGTGGCGACGCTGGATCAGTTCGGTGACGCCGATCTGCCGGCGCCTGCCCGTCGCGTGGCGGGCGATCCCGTCGTCGGCTTCGAGGGTCATGCGCTGATTGCAGCCGCAGGCGCGCTGGCCCCGCCGGGTAGCGGATTGGTTGTCGGATCGGGATTCGAGCAGGCGCCGGAGTTGCTGGCCGCCCTGCTGGAGGCCGGTCCCTACCGCCTGCTCGGCAATGGGCCGGAGGTGGTGCGGGTGGTCAAGGACCCGACCGGTTTCGCCGCTCGGCTGGCGGCGCTTGGACTGGAGGAAGTGGGCGTCTCGCATCCCGAAACGCGGACGGGGGTTCCCGATGGCGCTGTTCCGGGGGAGTGGCTGGTCAAGCGCATCGGGGCGGCAGGGGGTGGGCACATCGTCCCCTGGAACGGGGAGCCGCTGCCGGTTGGTCACTACCTGCAACGGCGGGTGGTGGGTCGACCGACCTCCGTCGCCTTCATCGCAGACCGCTTCGGCCGGTGCGAGTTAGTGGCGATCAGCCGGCAATGGGCCGACCCGGTGGCGGGAGCGCCCTTCCGCTATGGCGGGGCGGTGCTGCCGGCGGCGGTGCCGACGTCGCTGGCCGCCCGGCTGGCGGAAACGGCACGGCGCATCGCCAGGGCCTTCAAGCTGGTCGGGCTGAACAGCCTGGACCTGCTGGTCGACGGGGACGCGGTATCGGTGCTGGAGGTCAACCCGCGTCCGGGCGCCACGCTCGACCTGCTCGAACGCCACCGGCTGGGCGGGGTGATGCGCGCTCATCTCGACGCGGCGGCCGGACGCAGCTGGAGCCTTGGGGTCCCGCGTCCGGGCGTTATCGCCGGTGCGGTGGCCTACGCCGCCGAAACGCTGACGGTGCCGGCGGATTTCGTCTGGGCCCCCTGGTGCGCCGACCTGCCGCGCGCCGGCAGCATCGTCGAAGGCGGACAGCCGCTGTGCAGCGTCACCGCCTGGGGTGGGGACGAGGAGGAGGCGCGGCGCCGTCTGTCCCGCCGGATCGAATGCATCGTCGCCGACTGCGCGCGGCGGGTCTGCCTTATGGAGAAAACTGGCCCCATGGAGAAAACCGCCGATGTCGTCTCTTCCCTTCAGCGTTAACCGGCTTGCCGCTCCTCTGGTGCACGCGCTGGTGGCGGACGCCGCCATGCTGCGGATCGGCGTGGAGCAGCATCCCGCCGGCTGCACGGTGATCGATGCCGGCATCGACCGGCCCGGCAGCCTGGAGGCCGGGCGCCGCATCGCCGAGATCTGCATGGGCGGCGCCGGCACCGTGCGCATCGCCATGGATTCGCCCTTCGCCCATTGGCCGGCGCAGGTGACGGTGAGTGCGGCCGATCCGGTGCTGGCCTGTCTGGGCAGCCAATATGCCGGCTGGAGCCTGTCGGGCGAGAAATTTTCGGCATTGGGGTCCGGCCCCGGCCGCGCCCTGGCGGTGAAGGAGCCGCTGTTCGCCGAACTTTGCTATCGCGACATGGCCGACCGCGCCGTGCTGGTGCTGGAGACCGACAAGCGGCCGCCGGCATCGGTGGTGGAGAAGGTGGCGCGCGATTGCGGCGTCCCCGTGGAGCGCGTGACCCTGATCCTGACGCCGACCCGCAGTCCGGCCGGCATCGTCCAGATCGTCGCCCGCGTGCTGGAGGTGGGGCTGCACAAGCTGCATGCCCTGCATTTCCCGCTGGAGCGGGTGCGCGACGGCGTCGGCTGCGCGCCGCTGCCGCCGCCGGGCCGTGATTTCGTCCAAGCGATGGGCCGGACCAATGACGCCATCCTGTTCGGCGGTAGCGTCCATCTGCTGGTCGACGGGCCGGACGACGACGCGGCCGACCTCGCCGCCCGCCTGCCCAGCTCGGCCTCCGCCGACTTTGGCCGCCCCTTCGCCGACCTGTTCGCGGCCAGCGGCTTCGACTTCTTCAAGATCGACCCGATGCTGTTCAGCCCGGCCCGCGTGATCGTCACCGCCTTCGAGAGCGGGCGGAGCTTCACCGCCGGGGCGCTGGCTCCAGCGCTGCTCGATCGCTCCTTCGGCATCGGCGGGTAGGGGGCCGTACTATGGGACGGACCCGCATCGCCATCTTCGTCGACGGCGCCGACTGGCACACCCGGCGGCTGACCGCCGCTTTCGCCAAGCGTGGCGCGACGGCGGTCCCGGTGTCGCTCAGCGCCTGCGGCTTCGGTCCGGAGGGTCCGATGATTGCAGGCTTTGACGGCGGTCTGCCCGATGCCTGTCTGGTCCGCACCATCTCCGCCGGCAGCTTCGAACAGGTGACGCTGCGGCTGGGCGTGCTGCATGCGCTGAGCCATGGCGGTGTACCGGTCGTCAACACTCCTGCGGCCATCGAACGCTGCGTCGACAAGAGCGCCACCGCCTTCCGGCTGGCCGCCGCTCGCGTGCCGACCCCGCGGACCTGGACCGTCGCCGATCCCGTCCAAGCCTCCGCCATTCTGACCGCTCTCCATGCCGAAGGCCGGGCGGCGGTGCTGAAGCCGCTGTTCGGGTCGCAGGGCAAGGGGCTGCGGCGGCTTGATCCCGGCATGGCTCTGCCAGACCCGGACGAGGTCGCCGGCGTCTACCATCTGCAGGAGTATGTCGGCGCTGCGGATGGCGGCTGGTTCGATTGGCGCGTCTTCGTGGTCGACGGCCGTCCGCTGGCCGCCATGGTCCGTCAGGGCGACCACTGGATCACCAACGTTAAGCAGGGCGCGCGTTGCCATCCGGCCAATCCGGCGGGCGTGCTGAGCGATCTGGCGGTGGCCGCCGCCGCTGCCGTCGGCACCGACTATGCCGGGGTGGACGTGATCCGCGCACCCGACGGCCGCTTCCTGGTGCTGGAGGTCAACAGCATGCCGGCTTGGCGGGGACTGCAGGCAGTGACGCCGGTGGATGTGGCGCAGGCGCTGGCCGATCTGGTCCTGGCCCGTCTGGCCGCCGCCTCGCCTGCATCGGCAGATGCGCGGAGGGCGGGATGAGCGCCCTGCTGCCCACTCCCCGGCAGGATTGCCGAGCCTTGGTCGAGGAGGCGGTGTTCACCGCCTGCCGGCTGGAACTGATGGCGCTGAAGCCCGGCAACGTCCACATCCATGCCGAAGGCCACGGCATGAGCGTGACGCAGTTCCTGGACAGCGCCGCCGCCATCGCCCCGATCCTCGCCACGCCTAGGCACCGGGTGGGGGAAGCGATTCTGCACGCCGTTGGGGCAACGCGGGATGTCGCCGGCTGCAACACCAATCTCGGCATCGTGCTGCTGCTGGCACCACTCGCCGCCGCGGCGCTGTGCCGCGACAAGGGTGAGCCGCTGCGGATGAGGCTGGCGCGGGTGCTCGACACGCTGAGCGTCGCCGACGCCGCCGATGCCTTCGCGGCCATCCGCCTGGCGCTGCCCGCCGGGCTGGGAGAGACCCCGCAGCATGACGTCGCCGAGGCCCCCCGCGTCGACCTGCGCGCCGCCATGGCTGCCGCCGCAGACCGCGACCTGATCGCACGGCAATACGCCACCGCCTTCGCCGACGTCTTCACCTTCGGCGTCGCCCGCGGCCGCTCGGCGCTGCGTCGCGGCGCCAGCGCGGCGGAGGCGGCGAGCGCCATCCATCTGGGCTTCATGGCTCTGCACCCCGACACCCACATCGCCCGCAAGCATGGCGCGGCGGTGGCGGAACGGGTGCGGGAGCAGGCCTTCCGGCTGGAGCGGCGCCTTGCCGTTGGTTCCGCCTTCGGCGGCCATTCGGGAACGGCCCGCCGGCTTCTTGCATTCGACCGCGCGCTGAAGCGTCGCGGCCTCAATCCGGGCACGTCCGCCGACCTGACGGTGGCCTGCCTGTTCGTGCTTCGGCTGGCTGGCGAACTGCCTGCCGGACCGTGGCCGCCGGACGACAACCGGCGGAGCCTTTTCAAACCAACCAGCGTAGGGGATGCGCAATGCCTAAGATCAACAAGGTTATGGTCGGCGAAGCTCTGGTGGGCGACGGCAACGAAGTCGCTCACATCGATCTCATCATCGGTCCGCGCGGCAGTGCCGCCGAGACCGCCTTCTGCCAGACCCTGACCAACCAGAAGGAAGGCGTGAACGGCCTGCTGGCCGTGCTGGCGCCGAACCTGATGGTCAAGCCCTCCACGGTCATGTTCAACAAGGTGACGATCAAGAACGCCAAGCAGGCGGTGCAGATGTTCGGCCCGGCCCAGCGCGCCGTCGCCCTGGCCGTTGCCGAATGCGTCGAGGACGGCACCATCCCGGTGGACGAGGCTGACGACCTGTTCATCTCCGTCGGCGTCTTCATCCACTGGCAGGCGGAGGATGACCGCAAGATCCAGGACTACAACCACGAAGCCACCAAGCTGGCGCTGAAGCGCGCCATCGCCGGCAGCCCGACCGCCAAGGAGATGCTGGACGGCATGGCGGCCGCGGTTCACCCGTTCGCCGCCTCCTAATCGGAAGGACGCCGACCGGAAGCGAAGCGGGCAAGCGTTCCGGCGTCCAGGCGCCGGTCGTGGAGCGCGCTGGCCACCAGCACGGCATCGGTGCCGTGGGTGGCCAGCGCCTCCAAATCCGCCGCGTCGCGCACGCCGCCGGCCCCCCACACCCGGACCCCCGGGCGTCGGGCCGCCAGCGTGGCGATGCGGTCGAGATCCGGCCCCTCGCTTGACCCGACCCGGTCCAGCGTCATGGCGATCACCCGCGCGGGCCAGCGGGCCGTTTCCTCGTGCAACGCCAGTGGCCCCAGCGGCTCTCCCTGTCGGACATCCAGCGACAGCGCCACCCGGTCCTCTCCGGCCAGCGCCAGCGCGGCGTCCAGCGTCGCGCCGTCCGTCTGGCTTTCGCTGCCGATCACCAGATGGCGGATCCCGGCGTCGAGCCAGCGGCGGCAATCGTCGGGCGTCGCCAGCCCGGCGTCGACCCAGAACGCCACCTCCGGCCAGCGCTGCTGCAGCGCCGCGACGGTGGAGCGATGGTCGCCATGTCCCCTGATCGCGTCGAGATCGGCGACATAGCAGGCCCGGAAGGGTTGCAGCGCCAGCAGCGCGGCCACGATATCCTCTGGTGCCGATCCTGGGGTCAGCGCGCTTTCGATGGGGCGGTAGCGGTCGCGCTCTCCCCGCTTTGCATGAACCACCTGCTCGCCCAGCAGGTCGATGACGGGAACGATGTCCATGGAGAACAGCCTTCGTCGGGTTCTGGTCTGCGAGTATGTCACCGGCGGCGCGCTGTGCAACGGGCCGCTTCCGACGGATCTGATGGCTGAAGCCAACGCGATGGTCGCGGCCCTGGTCGGCGACCTGACCGCGCTGGATGGAATACACGTCACGCTGTGCTGGGACAACCGCCTTCCCCCACCGTCCTTCCCGACCGACCGGGTCGCCCTGTTCCCGGTGGCACCGGGCGAGGATCCTGAGGCGCGCTGGCGCTATGCCGCCGCCCGGTGCGACGTGGTCTGGCCGATCGCGCCGGAAAGCGACGGGCTGCTGGGACATGTCTCCGCTCTGTTCCGCAGCACCGGCCGGCCGGTGGTCGCCTGCACCCCCGACGCCATTGCTCTTGCGTCTTCGAAGACGGCGACGGTGGCGCAGCTGGCCGCACACGGCATCGCCGCCATTCCCACCGTTTCCTTCGGCGCCCCGCCGCCGCCCGCCGACCGCCATGTGGTGAAGCCGGACGACGGCGCCGGTTGCCTGGACACCTTCATCGTCGCCGACATCGCGACCTGGACGCCGCCGCATGCCGGCCGCTGGATCGTCCAGCCGCTGGTCGAGGGCGTGGCGTGCAGCCTGTCCATGCTGGTCGACAACGACGGCGGGGTGCGGCTGCTCGGCTGCAATCGTCAGAGGGTGGAGCGCGGGAGCGGCAACTTCTCCTTCCATGGCGTGGAGGTCGGGGCGATGGAGCACCGCCGTGCCGCCTGGGAGCCGCTGGCCCGCGCCATCGCCGCCGCGATTCCGGGACTGCGCGGCTATGTCGCCGTTGACCTCATCGACCGCCCTGATGACACAGAGTCGGATGGCCCGGTGGTGGTGGAGGTGAACCCGCGGCTGTCCGTCGGCTATTCCGGGCTGTCGCGGGTGCTGGGCTGGAACCCGGCGGGCGACATCCTGGATCTGTTCAACACCACATCGGCCGACACGGGCCGGGAGGCGGCGCATGTCTGACACCCGTGGATCGACCGTAATCGGGTGGGACATCGGCGGCGCCCATCTGAAGGCCGCCTGGGTGGCGAATGGCCGGCTTCGCGATGCGGTGCAGGTGCCTTGCCGGCTCTGGCAAGGGATGGGAGAGCTGGATGCGGCGCTCGCCACGGTGCTGGAGCGCCTGCCGGCCGGCGCCGACCATGTGGTGACGATGACCGGCGAGCTGGTCGATCTGTTCGATGACCGCGCCCAGGGCGTGCACACGCTGATCGACCGGATGGCGGCTGCCCTGCCGCAGGGGCGGCTGCGCGTCTATGCCGGCCGGCGCGGACTGCTGTCGCCGCCTGAGGCGCGCGAGCAGGTGATGGATGTCGCCTCCGCCAACTGGATGGCGACCGCCGCGGTGGTCGCCCGGCTCCTGCCGGCGGCGCTGCTGATCGACATGGGCAGCACCACCACGGACGTTGTGCCGGTGCGCGACGGCGCCGTGGTGGCTCGCGGCGTCACCGATCACGAGCGGATGGCGGTGGAGGAGCTGCTTTATACCGGGCTGACCCGCACGGCGGTGATGGCGATGGAGCGAACCGCGCTCGTCGCAGGCGAGCGGTTGCCGATGATGGCCGAGTATTTCGCCACCAGCGCCGACCTCTACCGCGTGCTGGGCCGGCTGGACGAGGCCGCGGACCAGCACCCCGCCGCCGACAACGGGGCGAAGACGGTCGAGGCCAGCCTGCGCCGTCTGGCCCGCATGGTCGGCCATGATGCCGGCGATTACGATCTGGCGGTCTGGCGGGCGATGGCGGCCGACCTGACCGAACGCCAGCTGCGCCGCATCCATGATGCCGCCTGCCGTGTGTTGTCGGCCGAGGCGCCGATCCTGCCGATGGATGCGCCCGTGGTCGGGGCCGGCGTCGGGCGCGGCGTCGTGAAGGAGGTGGCCGCTCGGCTGGGTCGCCCCTATCTGGATTTCTGCGATGTGGTGGGTACCCCCGGTCAGGATTGGGTCGCCAGTTGCGCCCCCGCCGCCGCCATGGCGCTGCTGGGTTGAGGGAGAAGACATGAGCCGCGCCTTCGTCAAGGAAAGCGATGCCGAAACCGAGGGGCCGCTGCCGCAGATCACCGGCCCCCTGCATGTGTCCGCCGCCACCGTCGCCGCCTGGCAGGAGGAGCTTGCCGCGGCCGATGCCGAGGTTGCGACACTGCGCGGCTCCGATGCGCCGGAGGACCGGCAGGCGATGAGCAGCGCCAAGCGGCGCGCCGACCTGTTGCGCGCCCGTCTGGCCGCCGCCGTGGTGGTGCGATCGGCAGGCTCGGCGGAAGAGGCCGGGTTCGGCTCCGTCGTCGCCGCCGAGGACGAGACCGGGCGCCGGTGGACGTTTACGCTGGTCGGCGGCGAGGAGGCCGATCCCGCCGCCGGCCGGATCAGCTGGCAATCCCCGTTGGGCGAGGCGCTGATGGGCGGACGGGCCGGCGACGTGGTGGAATGGCCACGCCGGAACGGCGCCCTGTCCCTCACCATCCGTTCGGTTTCACCGGACTGACCTTCCGCGCCTGTTCCAAGAAAATCTTATGTATAGACGACAAAATCAGGCCAATCTGCGACGGAGTTTGGAAACTAGATTCAGTGGACATGTGTAACCAATCTGTCATAATCTGTGTCTCTCAACTGAAAAATCCTAGACAGTTCGGGACAATCCCCGGAATGGCCGGCACCACTCCAAAACAGTGGCTCCGGTTTCGAAGAAACGTGTCTTTGAACAGGGAAAGAAAGGGCACAGATGAAGACGCTTTTCTGGTCCGCTCTGCTTGCGGGTATGGTCGCCATCGTCCCGGTGTCCGTCATGGCACAATCGGGCTCCCCCCAGCCGCTCGCACATTGGCCGGCGGCGGCGGCGGCGAGCCTCACGTCTCTGGTGACGGCCAATGCCGGCAAGGGCGCCTATGCGGTGTTCGATTCCGACAATACGCTTTACCGCTACGACCTCGAAGAATCGCTGCTGCCCTATCTGGAGCGCAAGGGGGCGCTGTCGCGTGAGAGCATGGACCCATCCTTGAAGATCATCCCGTTCAAGGACGTGAATGGACACAAGGAAAGCCTCAACAGCTACTATTACCGGCTGTGCGAGATCGACGATCAGGTGTGTTATCCGTGGGTGGCGCAGATCTTCTCCGGCTTCACCCTGACCCAGTTGAAGGGCTTCGTCGACGAGATGCTGGCCGACGGCAAGCCGATCCCCGCCACCTATTACGATGGCGAAGCGGTCAAGACGGTCGAGATCAGCCCACCCAAATTCTATACCGGCCAGCAGGAACTGGTGAACCACCTGACCGCCAACGGGATCGAGGTCTATGTGGTCACCGCCGCCAGCGAGGAGCTGGTCCGGATGGTCCTGTCCGATCCGAAATACGGCTACAACATCAAGCCGCAGAATGTCATCGGCGTCACCATGCTGCTGAAGAACCGCGCCACCGGCGAGGTGACCACGGCGCGCAAGCTGATCGCCGAGGGAAAATACGATTGGGCCAAGACGATGGACCTGGAACTCGGCACCTATCTGTGGGCGCCGCTGACCTGGTTTGCCGGCAAGCACGCGGCGATTCTCACCTACATCGACCAGTGGAAGAAGCCGGTGTTGGTGGCGGGAGACACCCCCAGCAGCGACGGCTACATGCTGCTTCATTCCGCCGACGCGGCGAATGGCGGCTTGCGGGTCTGGGTCAACCGCAAGGACAAATATATGAAGCAGATCAAGCAGATGTGGGAAACAGCCGCCGCCGGTCAGGCAGCCCAGCATCTGCCTGTCGTCGCCGACAGGAACTGGATCGTCGTCCAGCCGAACGAGATTCAGTGACGTCAGCCGCTCTCGATCACCATCCTTGAAAGCATGAAGGCCCCGACCGCTTTCACGGTCGGGGCCTTTGCTTCTACGGCAGCCGGGCTGACCGCCGGCGCTCAGCCGCCATCCAGCGCACGCAGCTGCGGTCGGATTTTCACCATCATCTCGTCATGCTCGTGGCCGGGATCGGAATCGGCGACGATGCCGCCGCCGGCCTGGGCGATGATGCGGTCGGGCGTGACGGTCAGGGTGCGGATGACGATGCTGCTGTCCATCGCCCCGTCAAAGCCGATCCAGGCGACCGATCCGCAATAGGCGCCACGCCGGGAAACCTCCAACTCGTCGATGATCTCCATGGCGCGGATCTTCGGCGCGCCGGTGATGGAACCGCCGGGGAAGGTGGCGCGCAGCAAATCGACCGGACCCAAGCCCGGCTTCAGCCGCCCCTCGATCACCGACACCAGATGGTGGACGGAGGCAAAGCGCTCCACCCCGCACAGGACCGGCACCTTGACGCTGCCGATGCGCGCCACACGGCCGATGTCGTTGCGCAGCAGGTCGGTGATCATCAGGTTCTCGGCCCGATCCTTGATGCTGTGCTCAAGCTCTTCGGCCAGGGCGTCGTCTTCCGCCGCATCGACGCCGCGCGGGCGGGTCCCCTTGATCGGGCGGGTTTCCATGCGGCCGTCGGCATGCAGGCGGATGAAGCGCTCGGGCGAAGCGCTGGCCAGACCGGCCTCGCCGGGCAGCGTCAGGCAGGCTGCGAAGGGAGCGGGGCTGAGCGCCAGCAGGCGGCGGTACAGGTCGAACACCGACAGCCCGGCCGGCCGGTCGGCCAGGAAGCGCCCGGTGAAGTTGGCCTGGAAGATGTCGCCCGCACGGATGTACTCCAGCACCTGCTCCACCCGCCGGCAATAGTCGTCCCGCGCGATCTCCGGCCGCCAGGACGCGGTGGCAGCAAAGGGCGGCGGCAGGATGGCCGGCGCCGCTTCCAGGCGCTCGGCGAAAGAATGCAGGCGGTCGGCGGCGCGGAGGCGGCGCCCGACCGGGCCGAGTTCGGGAAAACCGCTGGACAGGATCCAGCCGCGCCGTTCCAGCTCATCGAAGGCGATGACGGTATCGTACAGCCCGAAGGCCATGTCGGGCAGGCCGGTGTCGTCGCCATGGCGCGCCGGCAGCCGTTCCAGCACCTGTCCCAACTCATAACCAAGGAAGCCGACGGCACCGCCGGCGAAGGGAACGGGCAGGTCTGGGGGGATGGTCAAGCGGTGGGCGTCAAGCTGCTCTTCCAGCACGGTGAACGGATCGCCGGCAACCGGATGGCCGTCCACCATGACGGAGCCGCCATGCGCCTCAATGGTGCGGAAGGGCTCAACCGCGACGATGCTCCACCGGCCCCGGCCGCCGGCCTCCGCGGCGCTGTGCAGAAGCGCGGCGAAGGGCTGGCCGGACCAGGGCGCGAAGGCGGCGACCGGGTCGCGGTAGGGAATCTCGCGGACCAGCAGCGGACACTCGCAACCGGTCCTCTCCCCGGCCGGAATATCGAAGACCAGGCCGTCCTGCGGCATGCGTCATGCTCCGATGCTGGTGGCGAGGGACTTGACCCAGAAGCGAAGGGGTTTGGCGGTTTCCTCCCGGTCGCCGGCGTCGCACCAGGACAGGGCTCCGCCGATCTCCGGTTCCAATCGATAGCCCAACCGCCGCCACGCGGTGTCGGGCGTCCGGTAGGTGTTCGGGCAGCGGGGATGATCGATGGATCGCACGATCTCACCGAAGGCGATGGACGCGAAGCGGCCTGCGTCGCGTATGTGGGATTCGCCGATCTCAAGCAGTGCGGTCCCGACCCCGCGCCCGCGATGGGAGGGGAGGACCACCACCTCGCCGAAGTAGAAGATCGAGCGCGGGTCGCAGCCTGCATGGGTGAACGGGTCGCGCAAGGCGTCCAGTTCCTGGTCGAGCGGTGCGCCGGTGACGGCCGCGACCATGCGGTTGCGGTCGAAGGCGGCGAGGATGAGTCCGCCCGGCAGGCCGCCGAGACCGGACAGATAGCGTTCCTCGTACGCGACCGAACCGGGATAGAGGTATGGGAACTCGCCAAGCACCGCCAGACGCAGGACCGCCAACTCCTCCACCCGGTCGGCCAGGGCGGCGCCGGTCAGCCGCTCCACCCGGATGCCGTTTCCGATGTCGCCCCCAGTGTCACCATGCAGCCGCGGTCCGTGGGGTGGCACGGGCCGCGCCGGAAGAGCGGCGGCGAAGCCCCCTTCCGGAAGAGCCCCTGCGCTCACCGTGCCGGCACCGGCAGGAACCGCCGCAGGAACGCGAAGCGTGCCGGGCGTGGCGCGGAAGCGGTCTGGCCGAAGCTTTGCGTGATGCGGTCGAGAACGATCGCCAGCAGCACGACGCTGAGGCCGCTTTCGAAGCCGAGTGCGATGTCCAGGCGCTGGATGCCCTGCAGCACCACGTTGCCCAGGCCGCCGGCGCCGATCATCGAGGCGATGACGATCATCGACAGCGCCATCATCATGGTCTGGTTCACGCCTGCCATGATCGAGGGCAGGGCGTTCGGCAGCTGCACCTTGAACAGAAGCTGGCGGTCATGGCAGCCGAAGGCCTTTCCGGCCTCGACGATCTCGCCCGGCACCTGCTGGATGCCCAGCGACGTCAGGCGCACCGCCGGCGGCATGGCGAAGATCACGGTGGCGAGAATGCCCGGCACCCGGCCCAGGCCGAAGAACATCACCGCCGGGATCAGATAGACGAAGGCCGGCATGGTCTGCATGAAGTCCAGCGTGGTGCGAACGATGCTTTCGACCACGCGATTGCGCGCCATCCAGACGCCCAGCGGAACGCCGACCAGCAGGCTGAGCAGGGTGGCGGTCAACACCAGACCCAGGGTGGAGGCGGTCTCCGTCCACAGCCCCATGCCGGCGATCAGCACCAGGGCGGCGACCGTGAAGACGGCGAAGCCGACACCGACACGCCATAGGGAGATGGCGACGATCAGCCCGATCAGCAGCCAGGCCGGCGCCCCGACCAGCACATAGTCGATGGCGCCGCCGAAGCCGTTCACCACCGTCGCAATCGTGTCGAACGTCGATTGGAAATGGTCGAGCATGAAGCTGACCAGCTCCTCGACCCACTTGCCGATTCTGATTTCGGAATCCATCGGTCAATCCCCCCGAACCAAGGTGTGGAGCATGAGGGCGCGTGAAATGGCGCCGAGGAAGTTGTGGTCGTCGTCGACGACGGGCACCGGCCATTCGGTGTCGGCGACGAGCGCGAGCAGGGCGTGGACGGGCGTGGCGGCGTTGACGCTCTGAACGTCGGGCAGGAAGGCGTTGATGAAGCGCGGCTGCGGCCCCTTCAGTTCGCGTTCCAGCGTCGTCTGCGAGACGACGCCTTCGAAGCGGCCGTCCTGGGTGCGCACATAGCCGAAGTTGTGGTGGTTCTCGCGCAGCTGCTGCAGGGCGGGAGCCAGTTCGCCGGGCATACGGATGACGGTGTTGGTCGCCTCGTAGCGTGCCACATCGCCGGCGCGCAGCACCTTGGAGGCATCGACGTTGCGGAAGAAGGAGCGGACGTAATCGTCGGCCGGGCGGCTGAGGATCTCATAGGGCGTGCCGACCTGCACGATGCGGCCGCCTTCCATGATGGCGATGCGGTCGCCGATGCGCATCGCCTCGTCCAGGTCGTGGGAGATGAAGACGATGGTGCGCTGATGCTCCCGCTGCAGGCGCAGCAGTTCGTCCTGCATCTCGGTGCGGATCAGCGGATCGAGGGCGGAGAAGGCCTCGTCCATCAGCAGGATGGTGGGATCGTTGGCCAGCGCGCGGGCGAGGCCGACGCGCTGCTGCATGCCGCCCGACATCTCGCGCGGGAAGCGGTGGGCGTAGGTGCCCAAGCCCACCTGTTCCAGCGCCTGCTGCGCCGCCTTGTGACGCTCGGCCTTGGGCACACCGGAAATTTCCAGGCCGAAGGCGGCGTTGTCCAGCGCGCTCAAGTGCGGCATCAGGGCGAAGGACTGGAAGACCATGCCCATGTTGCGGCGGCGGGCCTGGATCAGCTCGGACTTGGACATGCTGACCAGATCCTTGCCGTCGAGCAGGATCTCGCCGCTGCTGGGTTCGATCAGCCGGTTCAGCAGGCGGATCATGGTGGATTTGCCGGACCCCGACAGCCCCATGATGACGAAGATCTCGCCCGAACGGACCTGGAAGCTGGCATCCAGCACGCCGACATTGACATTCAGCTTTTCCAGAACCTCCGCCTTGCTGGAGCCCTGGCGCAGCATGGTCAGCGCCGGTTTGGGATCGGCGGAGAAGACCTTGTAGACGTTCCGGACCTCTAGACGGACAGCCGCGTCATCGCCGACGTTCGTCCTGGCGGCGCCGCGGGGAAAGCCAAGGCCGGCCGGACCGCCGACCGAAACCGCGCTTCGCATCATCGTGTTCATCGACAGGCCCCCCCCGATTGCGCGATCGCGTGACCCGTGGGACTGAGAGGATCGTTGTGCATATTCATGGAAGCATTCCCTGTTCGACTAGGCTGTCGTAAATGGCCAGCGCTCCCGCTTCGGCTGTCGGGTTGACCAGCAGTTGGCCTTTTCCGCTCTTGCTCTCGGTCGCCGCTTTCAGCCGGTCGAGGGCTGATCCGCCGCGCTTCACGCGCATCAGCTTGGGCTTTGGTCGCCATGGCCGATGCTCACAGTCCGACAGGAAGAGATCGGCGGTCGCCTGGGCCGCCACCGGCTCGATAACGCCCCGCCGGGCCGGGCCGAAGGCCGAGGCGCGGGCGGGCGGGGCGGAAGGATGGATTGTCGCCACAAAACGGCCGGTGGCGGTCAATGCCCGCCGCTGTCCGCGCGGCAGCGCCTGAACGAGGTCGGCCGTGCCCGGCATGGAGTCCGGCGCGTCGGCAGGGCCGATCCGCACCACGTCGGGAACGACGGCGGCGTCGAGGCCGCGGGCGATCAGATACGGCAGCATGCCGCTGCCCTCGCCGTCCTCCGCCTGCCGCCCGGTCAGGACCATCGACGGGGCGAACTGGCGCAGATGGGCGATCAGCGGTTCGACCGGATCGGTTCCCTCCGGCAGGGTCAGCAGCGTCAGCCGCTCCAGCCCCATGCCGAGATAGGCGCGCAGCGCCTCGGCGTCGGCGGCGGGGCCGGCATGGATCGCCGTCAGCCGCCGCGGGCGCAGAGCCAGCGCCATCTCCAGCGCCTGCGCGTCGGTGGCGGCACGGCGGGCGCGGCCGGAAACCGGATGGCGGCCGATGGACAGCAGGACGGCGACATTATGCATGGCGGCGCTCCCGGATAAGCCGGATCAGGGCGGGCATCACGGCCTGCGCATCGGCGACGATGGACAGGTCGGCCCGCTTGATCATCTCGGCGTGGAGGTCGGTGTTGACGGCGATGACATGCTTGACGCCGGTGATGCCCTGAAGATGCTGCGGTGCGCCGGCGATGCCGAAGGCGAGGTAGCAGCGGGCGCTGACCACCGTGCCGGAGGCGCCGACCTGCCGTTCGCGCGGCAGATGGCCGGCGTCGCAGACCACGCGGCTGCCGGCGCGGGTGGCGCCCAGCGCCTCGCCCAGTTCGGCGAAGCTCTGCCAGTCGGTCACGCCATTGCCGGCGCTGAGGATGAAGTCGGTTTCCGACAGCGACAGGGCGTCGGGATCGACGGCCAGCCGGCGGGCACCGCCCAGGCGGGGCAGAACCTCCTCCCCGGCCAGCAGCGGAGCGGCGAGGTCGAGCGGCCGGGCCTCGTGCCGCACGCCGTCGAGCGGGGCGAAGGCATCCGCCGCCACCGTCATCAGCCGGGTGGGGCGGTGTCCGGTCTCCAGCGATCCGCCTGCCGACTGGCGGGTGGCGCGGTCGGGGCCAAGGCTCTGCACGCCGGCGAATAGCCGCTCTCCCGCCGCCGCTGCGACCCGCCGCGCGACGTCGGCGCCGTCCGGGCTGTCCGGGAACAGGATATGGCGGGGAGACAGCGCCTCCATCAGCGCCGAAGCTGCGGCGGCGCGCCGTTCCGGCACATAGTCGTCGGCCCAGCCGTCGGGCAGGGCGACATGGCGGTCGGACCCGGCCTCGGCCAGCGCCTCCCCCGACCCGGTGGAGACGGTCACCACCGCCCCGCCGCCGGCGTCGGCCAGCAAGCGGGCGGCGGCGATCACCTGCCGGTCATGCTCGCTGACCTCGCCGGCGGGGCGGTCGAGCATGGCGACGATCAGATAGGCCGGTTCGGCGATCACCTGCAGCGGGATCGTGGGCGTGGCGGCGATGGCAACGCCGACCGTCGCGGTGTTCCCGGCCGAGGCCGCGTCGCGCGCCCAATCGTAGCGCGGGCGCGGCTGGCGCTGGACCAGCGCTCCTTCACGGATGGCACGCGGGTCGCGGCGGCGCTCGTTCGTCGCGGCGGCGACCGGCTGGCGCAGCAGGCGCGGACGCTGGCCGGTCAGGATTGTGCGGGCGGCGCGCTCGGCACGGGGATCGACGCGGCGGCGGATGGTCTGAGAAGTGGTCATCGGGCGATCTCCGTCGCGGCGAGCACCAATTCGGCGATCTCCGCCACCTCCGGCCGGGGGCCGACGACGCCTTCCAGCATCAGGGCGCAGTTGGGGCAGGCGACGGCGACCAGCGAGGCGCCGGTCTCCCGGACATGCTCCATGCGGACGTCGGGGATGCGGCGTTCGCCCGACACGTCGGTCAGCGGAGCGCCGCCACCGCCGCCGCAGCAGCTCGACCGCAGGCCGGAGCGCAGCATTTCCCGGCGCTCCACGCCGATGGCGTCCAGCAGGGCGCGCGGCGCCTGGATCTCGCCATTGTAGCGGCCGAGATAGCAGGGATCATGGAAGGTGACGCTGCGCCCGACCGGCTTGGTGACGGTCAACGCGCCATTGGTGATCAGTTCCAGCAGCAGGGCGGTGTGATGGACGACGGTCCAGCTGCCGCCGAAGGCCGGATATTCGTTGCGCAGCGTGTGCAGCGCGTGCGGATCGGCGGTGACGATGCGATTGAGGCGGCGGGCGTTCAGGGTCGCGACGTTGCGGGTCGCCAGCGACTGGAAGGTCGCTTCGTCGCCGAGCCGGCGGGCGACGTCGCCGCAATCCAGCTCCTCGTCGCCCAGCACGGCGAAGTCCACCCCGGCGCGGCGCAGCAGCACCACCAGTGCCCGCAGCGAGCGCTGGACCCGCAGGTCGAAGGCGCCGTCGCCGACCCACAGCAGCGTGTCGCAGGAGCCGCCGGCCGGCAGCCGGGGCAGCGACATGTCGGCCGCCCAGTCCCAGCGTCGGGCGAGCGAGCGCCCGCCGGGGTTGTCGGTGGCGCGCAGCTCCTCCAGCATGACTGCCGCCTTGCCGGGGGTGGCGCCCAGTTCCAGCGTCTGGAAGCGGCGCAGGTCGACGACGGCGTCCACATGCTCGATCATCATCGGGCATTCCTGCACGCAGGCGCGGCAGGTGGTGCAGGACCACAGCGTGTCGGGATGGATCATCGCATCCGGCCCGATCAGCGGCAGTGCCGCGCCACCATGGGCCTTGCCGACGCCGCGGCCGGGATGGGGATTGCCGGCATAGGCGGCGTCGCTGGCCTGTTCGTCCATGGCGGCGACCAGATCCTGCACCAGCTTCTTCGGGTTCAGCGGCAGGCCGGCGGCATAGGCCGGACAGGCCGTCTCGCACCGCCCGCACTGGACGCAAGCGTCGAAGCCGAGCAGCCGGTTCCAGGCGAAGTCGACCGGACGTTCCACACCCAGCGCGCCGGGCTCGGCAATGCCGGCATCCGCCACGGGGGCGAGCGGCAGCGGCCGCAATCCGGTATCGCGCCCCTTGCCGTCGTGGAAGCGGGCAGGGCGCGGGTGGAAGGCCAGATGCAGCGCCCCATGCACCGCGTGCTTCAGCGGCCCCTTCCACACGCCCCACACCAGATCGGCCAATGCCAGCCCGGCGATCGCGACCAGGACCAGAGCCAGCGCCTCCGGCATCACGCCGCCCAGCGACTGGTCAAGGGACACCAAAAGCAGACAGCCGGAAAATCCAAGAAGCGACAGCGGCAGGCGGGCGAAACGCCCTTGCGACAGCTCGCGCGGGCGGACCACCCGCCGACGATGCCAGACCATCAGCGATCCCGCCAGCATCGCCGCCAGCACCACGGCCAGCAGTAGCCAGACGATGCGCCAGCCAGCGAGGCCGACGCCCATCGCCACCAGCAGCCCGACCGCTGCAAGGAAGCCGCCGGCAGCCAAGGCATGGAAGCGGGCGTTGAACGGCGTCCGCCCCACCACATGGTGGACATCCACCAGATAGCGGCCGGGCAGGGCGCGCAGGCCGGCGACCACACCGACCGCCGCCGGCCGGCCGGCCAGCCAACGCCGTGACTGCCAGGCGGCCAATGCCGCGCCGATGGCAAGCACGGCAAGGACGACGGTTGTAAGAGCGGTGGCGATCACGTCGAACGGCTCCTGTCGCGTGGCGGGGGTGGAAGTGTCAGATGTCCTTGCAAAGACGCGCCGCGTCGTAGATGGCGGCGTGGATGTTGCGGCCGGCCACCGCGTCGCCGATGCGATGCAGCGTGTAGCCGCCGTGGCCGTTGGCCTGCACCGGTTGCGGCCGGCCGGCGATCAGGCTGTCCAGATCGGTTTCGCCGTGGTTCAGCGAATGGTCCTTCAGATCGAAATAGAGGCCGTCGTTGGGCAGGGTGCCCAGCTCCACCACGATCTGGTCGACCAGCCGCTCCTCTTCCTCGTGGGTGTATTCGTTGCGCAGGACGGCGACGCGGCGGTTGCCCTCCGGATAGATTTCCACGAGCTGGTGGTTGGTGGTCATCACCACATTCAGCTTGTACAGCTCGCGCAGGTGGATCGGCTGGTTGGTGGTGCCGACCTCCTCCGCCACCATGCGGTCGGGGGTGGCGATCTCCACCAGCGCGCCGCGCTTGGCCATGAATTCGGCACAGGAGGCGCCGTGATGCTGGCCGGTGGCGTCATACATGAGGACCGTCCCGGTCGGCTCCACCGCCCCGGTCAGGACATCCCAGGTCGACACCGCCAGATCGGCGCCCTTGAAGTCGCCGCGGTTGGGCCGGCCGCCGGTGGCGAGGATCACCACGTCGGGATTCTCGGCCTCCACGGCGGCGCGGTCGGCCTCCACTCCAAGGCGGACATCGACGCCCAGCTTGGCGGTCTGCTGCGACAGCCAGCGGGTGATGCCGCTCATCGCCTCGCGCCAGGTCGCCTTGGCGGCGATGCCGATCTGGCCGCCGGGGGCGGCGTTGCGTTCGAACAGGACGACTGAATGGCCGCGTTCGGCGCAGACGCGGGCCGCTTCCAGGCCGCCGGGACCACCGCCGACCACGACCACGCGTCGCTTGCGCTCCGCCTTCGGGACCACATGCGGCATGGTGCTTTCGCGCCCGGTTGCCGCGTTCTGGATGCACAGCGCGTCGCCGCCGACATAGATGCGGTCGATGCAGTAGCCGGCGCCGACGCATTGACGCACGTCGTCCAGCCGCCCCTCCATCAGCTTGCGCACCAGATGGGGGTCGGCGATGTGGGCGCGGGTCATGGCGACCATGTCGACATGGCCTTCCTCCACCGCGCGGGCGGCGGTGGCGAGGTCGGTCACGCGCTGGGCATGGAAGACGGGAATGCCGGCCTCGCGCTTGATGCCGCTAGCCAGATGCAGGAAGGGGGCGACCGGGAAGGACATGTTGGGCAACGAGATGGCGTGCGCCAGATGATCGCGCGCCTGTCCACCCAGCACGTTGACGAAATCGATCAGCCCGCGTTCGGCATAGGTGCGGGCGATGGCGATGCAGTCCTCATGGCTGAGGCCGTCGTCGATCAGCTCGTCGCCCGACATGCGCATGCCGACGATGTAGTCGTCGCCGACCTCGGCGCGGATCGCCTCGAACACCTCGATGCCGAAGCGCATGCGGTTTTCCAGGCTGCCGCCATACTTGTCGGTGCGCCGGTTGACCGAGGGGCTCCAGAACTGGTCGATCAGGTGACCGTGGGCGGCCGACAGCTCGAAGCCGTCCAGCCCGCCTTCCTTGCAGCGGCGGGCGGCGGCGGCATAGCTGGCGATGATCCGCTTGAAGTCGAAATCCTCCATCTCCTTCGGCGTGTTGCGGTGCGCCGGTTCGCGCGCGGCCGAGGCGGAGACGGTGGGCAGCCAGTTCTCGGTGTCCCAGCGGGTGCGCCGGCCCATGTGGGTCAGCTGGATCATCAGCGCCGCGCCGTGGCGATGCACCCGGTCGGAGAATTCGCGGAAGAAAGGAATGACGCTGTCGTCGGCGACGGAAATCTGGTTCCACGGCGCCGCCGGGCTGTCCACCGCGACGGAGGAGGAGCCGCCGAACATCGTCAGACCGATGCCGCCTTTGGCCTTTTCCTCGTGGTAGAGCTGATAGCGTTCCTTCGGCTTGCCTTCGGACCCGTAACCCGGCGCATGGCTTGTGCTCATCACGCGGTTACGGATCGTCAAATGCTTGATCTGCAGAGGCTTCAGAAGGGCTTCGGCGGGTGAGGACATGGCAGGAACGATCCCCAGTATTGAGCCTGCCAAGAATTCACCATCGGCGCGATTGTCGCGTTGCCCCCCGCGACCGGGAATTACCTTTTTGCGACAGGAGCGGAACGATGCGATGCCGGTCGGTCAAATAACTGAATTCTTTAGGCGAATTGGGAGTGGTGGCACCCCCTTCAGTCCGTCGTCACACCGTCCTGGGCCGTCGGCGCCGGGTCTTCGAACAGGCGGCGGTCGGGCAGCAGGGAGTCGCCGTTGGTGCGCCGGAAAGCGGCGAGAGGCGAGAGATGCGGATCGGCCTCCGCATCCGGCTCGGCGGTGCGGCGCACCTCCGACGGCGAGATGCCGAACAGTTCGCGGAACTGGCGGGAGAAATGGGCGCAGTCGGCGAAACCGGCCTCGTTCGCGATGGCGGTGACCGAGCGCTTGGTGTTGCGCAGCAGCCAGTGGCCATAGCGCAGGCGCAGCGTCCGGTAATAGGTGGCCGGGCTGGTGCCGACGGCCAGGCGGAACAGCCGCTCGAATTGGCGGGTGCTGACGTTCAGGCGGCGGACCATCTCCTCCACCGACAGCGGGTCGCTGATGTGCTGCTCCATCAGCAGCAGGGCGCGGCGGACGCGGTCGTTGGTGATTTCCACCACCGTCGGCGGCTGCGGTTGCGACTGGCTGGCGGGACGCGCCTTGTCGATCAGCAGGATGTGCATGGTTTTCTGGGCGGTGGCGCGGCCCAGATGGCGCTCGATCAGGAAGGCGGCAAGATCCGCCACTCCGGCGCCGCCCGAACAGGTGATGCGGTCGCGGTCCACCACGTAAAGCTGGTCGGCCACCGGCACCAGATCGGGAAATTCCTCGATGAAATCGCGGTGATGATACCAGCTGACGCAGCAACGCCGGTTCTTCATCAGTCCGATGCGACTGAGCACGAAGCTGCCGGTGCACACGCCGATCAGGGTTACGCCGTAGGATGCCGCGGCGCGCAGATAGGCCAGCGTCTCGTCATCCAACTGCGGGCCGGCATGCAAAAGCCCGCCCACCACGACCACATAGTCGAAGCGGCGGGGATCGGTCAGCGGTTCCCAGCGGGCGACGCCGATGCCGCAGCTGGACATCACCGGCTCGGCCCGCGATCCCATGATGGTCCAGCGGCACCGGATCTGGCGCGACCGGTCGCCCTCGTCGGCAGCCAGCCGGAGCGCGTCGATGAACGGGGCGAGCGCCGTCAACGTGAAATTGTTGGTCAGGATGAATCCGACCGACAACAGCGCGCGTTCCTCCTGCCGGGGTGCGGGACCGCTACCGCCGAAACGGCGATATTCCACTGTCTTCCCCACCAGGATACCCTCCCAGTCCCACGGCCCCGGCCTGATGGCCATGATCCGTCCTTCGGGATGCTAGCGTCAACGGCCGGCTTCCCGGAAGACAATTCGTTGGCGATGATTCTAACGCTCAATCACCAGATCACTGGTCGGGCGGCTGCAGCAGAGCAGGATCAACCCCTGGTCGATTTCACGTTTGCGGATGCCGCCGGTGTGGTTCATTTCCACCGTGCCGGAGATCAACTTTGTCTTGCAGGTTCCGCACATTCCGCGCGAGCAGGAGGTCGGAACCCGGATGTCGGCGGCCGATGCCGCATCCGCGACAGCCATGTCCGGTGGGCAGGCGAAGACCTTGCCGCTTTTCGCGAATTCGACGCGGAAGCCGTCGGTGGGCGCTGCCACCTGGGCCGGTGCGGATGGCGCCGCCGGTTCTCCGGCGGCAAGTTCAGCCGTGAGTTCCTCGAAGTTGAAGCTTTCCTGATGGTAGCGGCTCATGTCGAAACCACCCTCCTCCAGGAAGGCGCGCACCGCCTTCATGAAGGGGCCGGGGCCGCAGACATAGATCTCCCGCTCCTTGAAGTCCGGAGCGATCAGCCCGAGCATCGGCAGCGACAGCCGGCCGGTGAAGCCGGGCCAATGGGCCTCGGTGCCGATGCCCTCGCACACATGGGCGACACGCAGGCGGCGGCCGGGACCGGTCAGCGCATCCAGTTCGCGGCGGAAGACGATGTCGGCAGGCGTCCGGGCGGCGTGGACGAAGACGATGTCGTGATCCTCGCCCAGATCGTCGAAGGTCCGGGTCATCGACATCAGGGGCGTGATGCCGCTGCCGCCGGACAGGAACAGGAACTTGCGCGGAGTCTCTGACTCCCCAGGCGTGAATTCGCCGAGTGGACCAACCGCGCGGATCGTGTCGCCGGGCTTCAGCGTGTCGTGCAGCCAGTTCGACACCGGGCCGCCGGGCACGCGCTTGACGGTGATCGAAAGCCGGTGCGGCCGCGCGGCGGAGGAGGAGACGGTGTAGCTGCGGTGAATGGTTCCGCCGCCGATGGGCAGTTCCAGCGTGATGAACTGACCGGGCTTGAACCGGAACAGGCAGGGGCGCTTTGGTGCGAAGACGAAGGTCTTCACGTCATGCGTCTCGTCCCGCACCGCCCGGCACACCAGCGTGTCGTCGATTTCGGGATCCCAATCCCGGACCGGAGGCAGAGCCGCATCCTGCTGCATCGTCATCTCTCTCCTTGAGCCCTGAACCTTGAGCCTCGAGCCCTTAATCTTGAACGGAGGGCGATCCCGGCGGCTTGCCGGTCGGGATCGCCCTGGTGCCGCGTTACTCGGCGGCGACGCCTACTGCGGCCTGCTTGCCCAGCAGATGCTCGGACATGCGGCCGATGTACCATTCCGCGAACTTTTCCACGAGCGGTTCGGTGTAGGGCGAATAGGGACCAGGCTCGTAGGCGGGGCTGGTGGCGCCGTTGTGCGAGATCTCGACCAGATCGGCATCCTGCTGGTTGGTCGCTTCCCACACTTCCGTCAGGCGGTCCAGGTCGTAATCGACACCCTCCACCGCGTCCTTGTGGACCAGCCAGCGGGTGCGCAGCAGGTTGCGGTCGGGACCGAGCGGGAACACCGAGAAGGTGACGATGTGGTCGCTCATGAAGTGGTTCCACGAGTTCGGCTGGGTCCAGAAGGACAGGGCGCCCAGCTTGCGCTCGGTGATCGAGCCCAGCAGCTTCTTGGAGGCGCTGCGGGTGTCCTTGGTGTGGGCCTCGCCGGCGCCGTCCAGCGGCAGGCGTTCGGCGCGGAAGCCGGTGATGTCGGTCAGATGCTCGACCTCGCGGCTGGGGAAACCGGCCGCTTCCCAGCCGGTGTGGCAGGACTGCACCAGCGCGTCGTACTTGGCGGCATGTTCCATCCGCTTCGGATTGGTGCCGTCGGGGGCGAAGCCGAAGCCGTATTCGAACAGCGGGATGGTCAGTTCCGGATGGTTGCTGACGCAGTGGTAGCACTCACGATTGTTCTCCATCGTGAGCTTCCAATTGCCCTTCTCGATCAGGTCCACCGTCTTGGCGATCTTGCAGTTCTTCAGATCGTGCGGAAGGATGTAGGGCTCGATGGCCGCCGCCATACGGTCGATATCGTCCGGCGCTTCCTCTGCCAGGCAGATGAAGATCAGGCCGCCGACGGACCGGATGTGGACCTTCTTCAGGTTCCGGCACTTGCGGTCGAAGTCGTTGCCCATATGCTCGGCGAACAGAAGCTCGCCATCCTGGCCGTAGGTCCACTGATGATAGCTGCACACCAGATTGCCAACCGAGGTCTTCTCCTGGAGGATGATGCGCGCTCCGCGATGGCGGCAGACATTGTGATAGGCGCGCAGTTCCATGTCGTCGTCGCGCATGATGATGACGGACGTCTTGCCGATATCCACCACCATCACGTCGCCCGGCTCCGCCACGTCAGGCTCCACACCCACGTGCAGCCAGTGGCGACCGAAGATGATCTCCATGTCCAGCTTGAAGATCTCCTCGCTGGTATAGAACGGGGCCTCCAGGCTATGCCCCTTCTTTCGACGCGTCAGCAGGGCTTCTATGGAAATCTCGGACGACATGGCGGTTGACCTTCTGCGGGAGTGGGGCCGTGTGTTCGTGGAACCGTTGAGCCTTGACCGGGCTGTTGCTATTTTCGATTCCACGACACACAGCCTGCCGCCCGCCGCGGTGCGTCGCGTTCTGGAATGCGACATCAACTTTAAAAAGGCCGACAGGCGTACCTGCCTTTTTGCGCAAGCCGGACTTTGACAATAGTCGTTTTGCGACATGTCGTAATTATTCAAGATCAATGTCTGTCCCGGTCCAGCAGGGGAGCGGCCGGCCGGCGGCCTGCCACCATCCCAAGAGGGCTGATCCGCATCCATAATGCCTCGTCACCACGGAACTGTCGCAGCGCTTTCCTATTTCTATGGAAGACGTTGAAGCATCTGCCTGAAAACCGATCAACATTCGCCGGCAGGGCGGGGTTTGGAAAAAGCTGTCGCAAATCCGATACGAATTGCCGCTCTGATGAAGGTTTTTTGCTTTCGGGGCCGGCATTCTTCCTCAATCAGCACTGATGCCATCAAAGAACCCGTTGGTTGGAAACGGCTTTCCGTCTCGATCCCGGAATGTGGCCCGGCATTCATCCAATGGATGCGGCGCCGTCGGCAGATCCTGTTTCCGGTCGGACGGAGGTGATCTTCCGGGCCATGTGGCCGCGTTCGCGCAACGCTTCGGCATGGCAAAGCCGGGCCGACAAACCAAATGGGTCCAAACAAACAAACGATAAGAGGAGGCTTCTTGATGAATATCTTCGGTAAAGCCTTGGGCGTGCTGCTTTCGGCGGCCATGACGGTCAGCCTGGGGGCTGCCGTGGTCGCCGCCCCGGCGCAGGCCGCCGAGAAGTCCATCAACATCGGCTGGACGGCCTGGGCCGACGCCGAGGCGGTGACCAAGCTGGCCAAACGTGTGATCGAGGAGCGGTACGGCTACAAGGTCGAACTGACCATGGCCGACATCGGCATCCAGTATCAGGGCATTGCCAGCGGCAAGCTGGACGCCATGCTGATGTCGTGGCAGCCGCTGACCCACAAGCCCTATCTCGACAAGGTCGGCAAGGACGTGGTCGATCTCGGCCCGATATACACCCGTGCCCGCCTGGGCTGGGTGGTGCCGGACTACATTCCGGTCGATCAGGTCAAATCCATCGAAGATCTCAAGAAGCCGGAGGTTCAGCAGAAGCTGGGCGGCAAGATCCAGGGCATCGATCCGGGGTCGGGGCTGATGCAGGCGTCTGAGAAGGCGCTGAAGACCTATGACCTGAAGGGAATGCAGCTGGTGTCGGCCAGCGACGCCGGGATGCTCGCCGCTCTGGAGCGCGCCATGAAGCGCAACGAGTGGATCGTCGTGACGAGCTGGAGCCCGCACTGGATGTTCGCCAACTGGAAGCTGCGCTACCTGGAGGATCCGAAGGGTGCGCTGGGCGGCCTGGAAAGCGTGAACGCGCTCGTCCGCAAGGGCTTCTACCAGGATCATCCGGAAATCTTCGAGTTCCTGAACCGGATGGTGCTGCCGATCGGCGATCTGGAGGCGATGATGCAGGAAGCCCGTCAGACCAGCTACGAGCAGGCGGTTGACAATTACATCAAGAACAACAAGGCCCGGATCGATTACTGGGTCACCGGCAAGCTCTGATCGGCAACCGCGCCACCGCCCTTAACGGCGGTGGCCGCCCCCCTTTCCCGCACAGTTCCTGGAGGCGGTCCGTTCAAAGCGCAGCTGCGTGACGGATGGCCGTCTCCAGCCATTCCGGTTCTCCGTCCTTCAACGACCGAGGTCGCCCATGAACTCGTCTGCTCACATGCAGGGCACCGTATCGGCCAGCGCCGTGATGTTGTCGTCTGAAGGACTCTGCAAGATTTATGGCGGTAACACCGCCCAGGCGTTGACCATGCTGCGCGCCGGCGTGGACCAGGCCGACATTCTGCGGGATACCGGCGCCACGGTGGCCGTTGCCGACGTGTCGTTCGGCCTGTCGGCCGGTGAAATCGTCACGGTGCTGGGCCGGTCCAACGCGGGCAAGTCCACCCTGCTCCGCATGGTGAACCGCCTGGTCGAACCGACGGCCGGGACAGTGTTCCTCAACGGGTGCGACATGGGAGGAATGAAGCCGGCCGAATTGGTGGCTGCCCGCCGCGACGCCATGGCAATGACGTTCGGCGCCGTGGCGCTGATGCCGAACCGCAGTGTTCTGGACAATGTGGCTTTCGGGTTGGAGATTGCCGGCTTGCGCCGGCGTGATCGGCGGGAACGGGCCATGGCCCTTCTGACCCAGATGGGGCTGGCCCAATTTGCCGCCCGGCGACCGCAAGAGGTCCCGTCCGAAGCACGGCTGCGGATCGGTCTGGCACGCTCCTTCATCGCCGATCCGCCGCTGTTGCTGATGGATGCGCCCTTCGCCGGGGTCGATCCCGTCCTGAGGCTGGAGCTGGAGACCGAATTCCTCGACTGGCAGCGAGTGCACCGGGCCGCCGTGCTGCTCACCACCCAGGATCCGGATGAGGCGATGCGGCTTGCCGATCGGATCGCCTTCATGGAGATGGGGCGCATCACGCAGATCGGCACCCCGGACGAAATCCTGGAGACACCGGCGAACGACCATGTCCGGTCCGCCTTCCAGGACATCGCGGACCGCCGTCGCCAGCGTTTGCGCTCCGCCCATCTGGAGGATCTGATTTCCCATTTCGAACGGACGGCGATGGAGGGGCTGGACATGGTGGGGTCGTCGGCGGGCGCGCTCGACGGCACCGCGCGTCAGCTGACCGGCATCATCGACCGCACCAACGAGCAGGCGGGCGCGACCGTCGTGGCGGCGGAGCAGATCGCCAGCAACGTCCAATCCGTCGCCGCATTGGCTGACGACACCTTCCGATCGCTGGAGGAAATCCGCCTTCGCGTCGACGATTCCGCCCGCATCGCCCAATCGGCGGTGGAGCAGGCCCGCAAGGCCGACGAGTCCGTGCACAGCCTGCGGCAGTCGGCCGAGGATATCGGCAATGTCGTGCGCATCATCGACCAGATCACCGGACAGACCAATCTGCTCGCTCTGAACGCCACCATCGAAGCCGCCCGCGCCGGCGAGGCCGGCAAAGGCTTTGCAGTGGTGGCGCAGGAGGTGCGTCAGC
Source organism: uncultured Azospirillum sp. (assembly GCA_965650625.1). Lineage (GTDB taxonomy): Bacteria > Pseudomonadota > Alphaproteobacteria > Azospirillales > Azospirillaceae > Azospirillum. The sequence goes on from CBFGPE010000001.1 coordinate 165,550, forward strand.
TGGCCAGCCAGACCGGCAAGGCGACGCAGGACGTCTCGATCCGGATCCAGGCGATGCAGGATGCGACCGGCAACGCCGCCCAGGCACTGCAAAGCATCACCGCGGTGATCGCGGAGATCAGCACCGTGTCGCTTGCCATCGCCCAGTCGATGCAGGCCCAGGCCGCCGCCTCCGCCACCATTCACGCCAGCATCGACCAGGCGGCATCGGGGGCGGGCGTGGTCGCCCGCAACGCCCGGCATGTCACCGGCGGTGCCAGCGACACCGAAAATGCCACCCGGCATGTCCTTTCCGCCGCTGCGGATCTGGCCGGCCAGACCGAACGGCTGCGCAGCAGCATCGAGCAGTTGCTGAACGGTATCCGCACCGGATGACCGGCAACGTCACCCTTATCGAGAGAATGTTGATCCCATGACCAATCCGCTGTTTCGTGTCGGTGAAGCCACCGTGTTCGCCAAGGAGGGCCAGTTCACCGACGCCATGCCGGAGATCGTGATCGGAACGGTCGATGGTCCGGCCGGCCACGCATTCGCCACCATGATGGGGCAGACCGCCGGTCACACCCGCATGTTCGCGGTGCGGGATTGCAACCAGATGGTCCGTCCGGCCACCATGATGGTGTCCAAAGTGACGATGAAGTCCAGCGCCTATGTCGACCTGTTCGGCGGCGTCGTCCAGGCTGCCACCGCCGATGCCGTGCTGGACTGCGTCATCGAAGGCGTACTGCCGCGTGACGGGATCAACGACCTGTGCATCCTGGTGATGGTCTGGATCGATCCCCGCTGCCCCACCGATCCTAATCTCGACCGTGCCGATCTCTACCGCACCAATTACGAGGCGACCAAGATCGCCATCGGCCGGGCGATGCGGAATGAGCCGACCATCGACGAACTGATCGAAAAGCGGCACACGGTCCGGCATTTCATGTTGGATCCGCAGGAGTAACCGGCCGGCCCGACGCGGCAGGCCAGA
>CBFGPE010000002.1:0-96874 GCA_965650625.1 uncultured Azospirillum sp.
ACGGGCAGCAATGCCTGAAGCTAAGCCTTACTAATCGCTCGATCGGCTTGATCTCACCGGGCGCCATGCACAGCGGTAAGCCGCTTCATGGACGATCTGAAGGCGCATCCCGTCACTTGAAACTCGATTTTATCGCGATCAGCGAAAAGGCCGCCTCCCGTATGGGAAGGCGGCCTTTTCACGTTTGGGTTTTCGGCTTTCGCTTACTCGCCCAAGCTCTTGAAGCCCATGTCGCTGTCGGCGACGGTGACGAACCAATTCTTCGGATCGCCGACCGTGCCGGCAAGCTCCGGCTGGTCGAGCGCCGGCCGCACCATCATGCGGGTCGGCGCCCGCAGGCCGTTCTTCAGGCACAGGAAGCCCATCATCGACAGCGGCCGCGCCGCCTGGGCATTCAATGTCCGGCACATCAGCGCGACCATGCCCTGCCGGCGCGCCAGTTCGGTCATCAGCGAGAAGGCCGCCACCAGCCAGCCCGGCCGGGCCAGATAATCGCAGACCACGCCGACCGGCTCGCCCTTCCAGTAATCGACCCGCAGCACGACATAGGCGAGCACAGTCTCGCCCCGCATGACGTAGAAGCGGCGGAAGCGGTCGGCCTGCGGCGTGAGGTCGAAGCGCCAGTTCAGGAAGGCCCAGTCGCGCCGAGCGATTACCGGATGCTGCGCCGAGGCCGCTTCCCACAGATCGTCGACGCGATAGTCGAAGCGGTCGATCTCCACCAGCCGGGCGCCGAGCAGCTTGGCCGACAGCCCGTAGCCCATGGAGGCGGTGGCCAGCGCCGGCTTGCCCACCCTGGCGACCAGCTTGGCCAACCCTCCGCCGTAAGGGCTGACGCGCAGGCAACGCAGCGGATCGATCACACGCAGATAGGTCGGCACATTGCCGAGATCGAGCCAGCCGCCACGCTTGTAGGACTTGTAGGCGGCCTCCGTCATCGACAGCGATACGGCGAGGTCGCCGGCCGCGGAGTGGGTCTCCGACAAGGCGGGACCGACGCCGCGCAGGCGCCATTCCGGGGCGACCATCAGGTCGATCGCCCAGGAGGCACGGCGATTGCGCTCACCCACCTTCAGGGCGAAGGGGATGCCGCCCTGCTGGCCGACCACTGCGCCGTTGCGCTTGCACAGCCAGAGCTGCGGCCCCTCATGCTCCCGCTCGGGCGGTTCTTCGAACAGCCAGTGGAAATGGTCGGGACAGAGCTGGATCGCCTCGGCGCCGAAATGCGCGCGCTGGAAGCTTTCCAGTGCGGCATGGTCGCCCGGTTCATACCGGGCGACGCCACGTTGCTTCCAGTCGATGACGCTCATGCCTCATCCCCGACGGACACCGGCTGCACCAGATGGGCGTTGCGCAGGATGCGGGCCGAGGTGCGGCGCTTGGCGATGATGTCCTTGTAGACGCGGTGGACCTGCGGAACGGTGAGGTTCAGCGCAGCCGCGGCCTCCTCCTCGCTGGCGCCGCGACCATAGGCGCAGAGCGCCAGGTCCAGCTTGTCGTAAGGCAAGGCGTAATAGAACTCCTCCTGCGACTGCGGCAGGGTGTAGGTGTCGGTGCTGGGCGACTGCGCCTGGATTTCCTCCGGCAGGCCGAGATAGGCCGCCATCTGGTAGACCTGCGACTTGTAGAGATGGGCGATCGGCTTCAGGTCAGCCAGACCGTCGCCGCCGCGCACGAAGAAGCCCAGCTCGTACTCCAGCCGGTTCGGCGTGCCGAGCACGGCGTAGTTCAGGCGGTCAGCATGGGTGTATTCGACCGTCTTGCGGATGCGCTGCTTCAGATTGGTGGCGGCGACGACGTCGAGATAGACGTCCACCGGCATGCGGCTGGTCTGGCGCTCGCCGTCGGGCGATTCGACGGTCAGGGTGAAGTAGTTGACGCGGTCGGCGTCCAGCAGGTTGCCGGCCAGACCGATCTTCTGCTTCCAGCCCGGACCGAATTCCGGGAACAGCCGGCGGATGGCGTTGTCGCGCCGTTCGTAGCAGCCCAGCGCCTCCAGCGGGCCGGTGATGTTCTCCATCGCCGGCGTGACGCCGAGATGCTCGCAGAGCAGGGTGCCGAGGCGGGTGCTCTTCGGCGAATTCTCCTTTTCCGGCATCAGGATGCACTGCACGCGCTCCGGCCCCAGGGCACGGACGGCCAGCGTGGCGCAGACCGAGCTGTCGATCCCGCCGGATACGCCGAGCACGATGCCCTGGCGGCGCAGATCATGGGCGACGATGCGTTGGATGGCGGCTTCGATCTCGCGCGCCGCGGACGCGCAATCCAGATCGAGGGCCTTGGAGTCGAACGAGGACAGGGCGTTCAGCATGGTCACGGTTCCCGATGGGGGTTGATGCATCGTCGGTCAGAAAGATCGCGGTGGTCAGGCCGCGGTGGGCTGGGCAATGGACTGGGGCGTGGCGATCCGGGCGTCGTCAGCCCGGTCCTCCAGCACGTGGATTTCGGCACGATCCAGGGCATCGCGCTGATCGCGGATGCGCTGGGGCAATTCGTCATGGACGTAATGGGCCAGCATCTGCAAGGTCAGCGTGCCGACCAGCGCCATCTCCTCCCGCTCGCCGGCCATGCGGCCGTTCTTGCGGTGGGCCTTGTCTGCCAGCGCCGAGACGGCGTCGATGTCGGTCAGGCCGTAGCGGGCGAGCGCCTCCGGCGACAGCAGGTCGCGGACATAGTCCGGGGCGCCGTCGCCGAACAGGGCGGTGGTCATTGGCGCACGATAGGGCCGCTTCGGCCGTTGGAAGATCTCTGCCGGCAGGTGGCGGGCGGCGAGCCGGCGCAGGGCCAGCTTGTCGCGCAGCCCCAGCATCTTGACCCGGTCCGGCAGTGCGGCGCAGAGATCGTCCACTGCCGGGTCGAGGAAGGGATAGCGGACCTCGATGCTGTTGGCCATGGCGACGCGGTCGCCCTGGGCCGACAGCAGATAGGGGATCATAAAGGTGGCGATTTCGGCCCATTGGCTGCGCGCCAGCGGCGACCAGCGCGACCAGCCGTCCGGCAGATGGGCCGCCACATGCGCCTCGAAGGCGGCATCGTCGGCGGTGGCCTGGACATCGGTGGACAGCAGGCGTTGCGACCATGCGGTGTTCCGCCAGCGGGTTCGGTGGGCGTAGAAGGTCTCGTCGGTGTCCATCATCCCGCGCTTGAAAAAGGCCTGCCACAGCGGGCTGTCCTTCTGGCCGTTGACGGCGGCGAAGGGATGGACGCGGCCCAGCAGTTTCGGGCGCGCCTTGCTGCCGGGCTGGCGCGCCCAGAAGCGGCGGACCTTGTCCTCCTTGAAGATGTCGTAGCCAGCCAGCCACTCGTCGGCGCCCTCGCCGGACAGCACGACGCGGATACCGCTCTCGCGCACCAAGCGTGACAGCAGGAACAGCGGGGCCGGAGCGGTGCGGACCAGCGGCATCTCGCCGTGGCGGATGACGTCGGGCAGGGCGGACTGGATATCCTGCGGGCTGCAGAGGATGTCGTGATGCTCGGTTCCGACATGGCCGGCGACCAGCCGCTGCTGCGGCGTCTCGTCGAAGCCGGCATCGGTGAAGCGGACGCCGAAACTGTGCATGTGGGTGGTGTCGAGCTTGCGGGCCAGCGCCGCGATCACCGAGCTGTCCAATCCGCCGCTGATATAGACGCCGACCGGCACGTCGGCGCGCAGCCGCAGGCGGATGGCGTCGAGCAGCTTCTCCTCCAGCCTGTCGGCCGCCTCGTCCAGTGACAGCTTGGCCAGCGACGGATCGGTGGCGAAATCGGGCTGCCAGTAGCGGTCGACATGCATCGCCAGCGTGGAGTCGACCCGGATCGCGGTCGCCGCCGGCACGCTCTCCACCCCAGCGAACACGCTGCCGTGCGGCGCGGTGCTCCAGTGGGTGAAGACCTGAGCGAGGCGGGCCGAGTCGAAGGCCGGCGTTACGCGGCCGCCGCCGAACAGCGACTTGGCCTCCGACGCGAAGACCAGATGGTCGCCGCGCCGGGCGTAGAACAGCGGCAGGATGCCGAGCCGGTCGCGGACCAGCCACAGCTCGCGCCGGTTGGTGTCCCACAGGCAAATGGCGAACTGGCCGTTCAGCTTGGCCCAGGTGGCGGGGCCGTATTCCTCGAAAGCGTGAACGATCACTTCGGTGTCGGTCTGGGTGTAGAAGCGGTGGCCGCGCGCCTCCAGCTCCCGCCGCAGTTCGACATGGTTGAAGATCTCGCCGTTGAAGCTGATCCAGAGGGTGCGGTCCTCGTTGTGGATCGGCTGGAAACCGCCGGCCAGACCGACGATGCTGAGCCGGGCATGGGCAAGCCCGATCCGGTCGTCACGGTAGAAGCCGTAGCCGTCCGGGCCGCGGTGGCCCAGCATGGCGATCATGCGCTTCAACTCGTCCAGACCGGCCGGTTCGGCACGCGATCCTGCGAGAACTCCGGCGACACCACACATGAGCGTGCTCTCTGTCCTGGGGTGGGTGTTCTGGTGGTGGTGTTCTGCGGTGGGGCGTTTCGCCCCCTCCCTAACCTTCCCCCGCTCTCGGCCGGCCGAGGGCCGGTCCGACGAGGGAGAGGGGACAGGTGCTGCTGTCGGACGCGCGGACTTCCTCCGCCAGTTCCGCCCGCCTGATCTTGCCGGAGTCGGTCTTGGGCAGGCTGTCGCGGAACTCGATGAATTTCGGCACGAGGTGGCTCTCCAGCCGGCCACGGCAATGCTGCCGGATGGCCGCCTCGGAAATGGCGGCGCCGTCGCGGGGGACGAGGAAGGCCTTGACCGCAAGACCGTCGGCATCGTCGGGAACGCCGATGACACAGGCCTCGAGCACGCCCTCCAACTCGTACAGCGCGTTCTCGACCTCCTTGGGGCTGACCTTCTCGCCGCGGCACTTGAACACGTCGTCCTTGCGGCTGACGAAATAGAGGTGCCCCTCGGCGTCCTGGGTGAACAGGTCACCGGTGAACAGCAGAGTCTCGCCTTGCGGACCGCGGCGCAGGCGGCGGGCGGTTTCCTCCGGCCGGTTCCAATAGCCGCGCATCACGTTGGCGCCGCGCACCACCAGTTCGCCCACCTGGCCGGGGGGAAGGCGGTTGCCCTCCTCGTCGGCGACGAAGGCTTCGCAATTGGGGATGGCGCGTCCCACCGAGGCGGGCTTGGCGTCCAGATCGGCGGGGTCGAGCGTGCTGATGCGGGTGCAGCACTCGGTCATGCCGTACATGGAATGGAAGACGGCCTGCGGGAAACGCTCGCGCAGCCGGCAGAGATGGGCGGCCGGCAGCGGGGCGGCGGCGTTGGTCAGGTAGCGCAGGCTGCCGAGATCGGCGGTCTTCGCCGCCTCCAGCCCCAGCAGGGTGGAGAAGACGGTCGGGACGCCGGGCAGGCCGGTGACCCGATGCTGCACCATTCGCTTCAGCGTCTCCATCGGGAAGGCGAAGGAGCGCTCCAGCACCAGGGTGAAGCCGACGCGGGCGCCGGTCAGCACCTGGGACAAGCCGTAACCGAAGGTCAGCGGCAGCACGCACATCACCACGTCGTCCGGCCGGTTCTCCAGATAGGTCGAGATCGACCAGCTGGTGTTGACGTAGTTGGCGTGGGTCAGCATCACGCCCTTGGGCCGGCCGGTGGTGCCGGAGGTGTACATGATCGCCGCCAGATCCTGGTCGATCAGGCCGGGATCGGCCGGCTGGCGATGCGGGGCCGCCAGAGCGTCGGCGTAAAGCAGACCGGATGTGCCAGCCGGCAGGGCTGCGCCCACCCACAACACCGCCGGCGGCGTTTCCACCGCCTCCAGCGCCGGCAGGACCTGCCGGGCCAATGCCGCCGGCGCGATCAGGACCCGGACGCCGGCATCGGCCAGCAGGTAGGTCAGCTTGTCGGCCTTGGTCGAGGGATTGACGGGCACGAACACGCCGCCGGCCTTCAACGTGCCGAACAGGCCGGCGACATATTCGATCGAGTTCTCCAGCATCACCGCCACGCGGTCGCCGCGAGCCACCCCGGCCGACTGGAGCGCGCAGGCGACGGCGTCGCTCTCGCGGTCCAGTTCGGCGAAGCTGCGGCGGACATCCCCGGCAATCAGCGCGGTCCGGGAAGGATCCCGCCCGGCAGTCTCGCTGAGGAACTGGTGAACCAGATGGGCCATGGAACCGTCCTTCTTGCAGTCGCCCTTCCGCTGAGCTCTTCCGCTGGGCCTGTCCGTCGGCGCCCGTCGCTCGACCGATGTCAGGCGGCGTTGCGGAGTTCCTGCTTGCGGTCGACGAAGCTGGCGATGCGATCGACCGACTCCAGGTTGTCAGCGATCATGTCGTCATCGTCGACGGCGATGCCGAAGCGCTCTTCCAGGAAGGCGACGACGTGCATGATGCCGGTGCTGTCGATGATCCCCGACTCCAGCAGGGATTCGCTGTTGTCGAAGCCGGAGTCCTTGCCGAGCAGGAAATTCTCCACGATGAAGGCGCGGATTTCCGGCAGGGCGGGAGCGGTCAGGGTCGTGTCGGTCAGGGTGGCGGTCCGCATGTCTCTGAAAACTCCTGCTGGGTTCGGTCGACGTGGGTTCGGTCGAAACGATGTCTAACGAGGTCTGTCGAAATGGGTTCGGTGTGGTCGGGGCCGGGCGGCTCGCGGGGATGAGGATGGGGGAGTGGGGCCGGCCATCCCTGGTCATGTGTCCCGCGGTGGATCGGCTCCTTGTTTTCGCATCCGCGTGATATGCAATTTTATTGTGATGATTGAGGCAGTTTGCGAGGGATCAAAGGATAGGAGTGGATTGAAGTCTGTGGTTAGCCACTCTGTTGTCCGGTAATAGGGCTTGTCGCTTGCCGCTTGACCTTCGGCTTGGCGCGCACGGAGGCGGTCATACGCCTGCGGACTTGGGTTTTGCCATGGAACCTGCCCATTCGGGCATGGCCTCGCCGGCCGGACTACCGGTAATGGCGGCCTTACGCTTGCGCAGCTGGGCCGGGATGCCGGTCAGCTGGACGCTGAGCCATTCCACGGTCGCATCGTCGGACACGGGGAAGGCCTTCAGGCGCAGCGGGTCGGTGGAGGCGTCGTTCCAGCCGGGATCGATGGTCCGGGCGGTGCGGTATCCGGCACGCCGGATCTCCTCCACCTCGCGGTCGCTGAAGTCGCCGTTGGGGAAGGCGAAATGGCGGCATGGCCGGCCCAGCGCCTCCTCCAGCTCAGCACGGCACAGCGCGATCTCGTCGGCACAGCGGCCGTCGTCACACTGCAGCAGGATCGGGTGGGTGCGGGTGTGGGCGCCGTAATCGGCGACATCGGTCATCCGCGCGATCTCGTCCCAGGTCATCGCCTGACGGTCGGCGCCGTCGCTATCGGGATCGTCGCCGGCTTCGGCCAGCAGGCGGCGGCGTTCGAGATCGGGCACCCGCTTCAACCGCTCCACCCCGATGCCGTCGGCGGCGGCGGTCTTCCACCAATAGGGACGGGCGGTGCCGACGATCTGACTGCAGAGATAGATCGTCGGCCGCAAATCGAACTCGCGGAACACGGGCGCCAGCGCCGTGTTGTTCCGATGCCCGTCGTCGAAGGTGATGACCAGCGGATAGGCCGGCAGCTTGTCCCAGCGGCCGGTCTCCATCGCGGCGGCGACGGCGTCCAGCGTGGTGAAGCCGTAATGCTTGGCATACCAGCGCAGATGCTCGCGCAGCACTTCAGGGGTCGGGTCGTGGTAGACGACGATGGTGACGGCGTGCCGCGCCTTCAGGAACCGCTGCATCGCGCCGAATCCCGACCAGCGCACCAGATTGGCGATGGCGTTTTTCATGGTGCCCCCTTCCTTCATGTCGATGCCTCCGGCTCCGGCCGCGAACAGCCTTGGCCGGAAGCGGCATGCTGCTCTCGGCGTCAGCCGGTCGTGCTTTTCGTATGGCTCGCCGGTCCGGAGGCCGGCACCGGGCCGGCGGGAACGGCGGGAGTCGTGGTCAGGCTGCCGCGGGCGTTGCGGCGGTAGATCTCCAGCAGACGTTCGCGGAAGACGGCGACGTCGAACTGGCGCTCCCACCGGGCGCGGGCGCCGGCGCTCAGATTGCGGCGCAGGTTGCGGTCGTCGATCACCCGCGCCAGCGCGTCGGCCAGCGCGGCGACATCGCCCGGTGGCACCAGCAGCCCGGTCTCACCGTCGGCGATGGCGTCCGGAACGCTGCCGACCGGGGTGGCGACGATGGTCAGCCCCTCCGCCATCGCTTCCAGAACCGACATCGGCAGACCTTCGAACATCGAGGGCTGGACCAGCACATGGGCGTTGGCCAGCTCGCGCCGGCAGCCGGCCTGGTCGAGCCAGCCGGTGAAGCGCACGCGGTCGGCGATGCCGAGGTCCGTGGCAAGGCCGCGATAGGTCTCCAGATCGCCGTCGCCGGCGATGGTGACCTGCCAGTTCCGGTCGCGGCAGGCGGGGGAGGCGAGCGCATTCAGCAGGACGTCGATGCCTTTCAGCTTGATCAGCCGGCCGAGGAACAGCAGGCGCACCGGACCGGCGAAGCCTTCCTCCGCGTCGTCGCGCACCGGCGGGAAGGCCGGACCCGGCACGGCGTTGTGCAGCAGGGTGGTGCGCTGCCGCATCTCCGGCCCGAAGGCCTCGGCCACCCAGTCGCGCCAGAATTCGCCCAGGACGACGATCTCGCTGGTCATCGCCATCATGCGGCGGATCGCCCAGCGCATCAGCGGGCTGCTGTCCTTGAAGTGCTTCGGGAAGCGCCCGCCATGCAGGTGCAGGACGACCGGCACGCCGAAGCTGCGGGCCATGGCGATCAGGATGCCCTTGCGCAGGACACTGCCATATTCCGCCATATGGATGTGGACGAGGTCGGCCTTGCCGACGGCGAAGCAGCCGGCCAGACGGGCGGTCGCCCGTGCGAAATAGAGCGGCATCAGGTGGAATTTGCCGGGACCGTAGCTGTCGACCACCTCGAACTTCACGTCCGGGCAGTTTTGCCGCAGATCCGTCGTGAAGTTGTCGACCACACGGCCCATTCCGCCTTTCTCCTGCGTGCCGCCGGGGGAGACGATATAGATCATGTCCGCTCCTGATCCTTTCCCGGCCCGCCGTTCCTGCGTTGCGCCCCGGCTTTTACCGTGTGACGACCGTCCTTCGACGGCTGCGGCGGGCTTGTTATGTTTTTGGCCTCGGTCCCAGATCGGCTTGCTTTTCAGGCCGTACGGGGAGGTGCGTGGTGGTGCGGCCGGTCGGCTGCCGCCGGTTGGAACATGCCGCGACCAAAGGCCGGGCGACGTCCGCTTGCAAGTTTACGCGATACGGCACCCGCACGCTGTGGAGCGACCGAACGGGTTGGCTTGCCGGTATGGTTACCCAACCTGTGCATGGGCATCTTCCTTCCGGTCATACTCACCCTGATTGTTTTCCAGACCGATCATCGAAGCCGCCATAACCTTGGATCACCGTCGTTTGGAAGCGGTGGCGGCCGATCCGGCGAGCTTGTCCAGGTCTCCCGACAGCTCGGTGCCGCTGCGGTCCAGCTCCTGGTAGATCGCCAGCAGCGACTTGGCGTAGGCGTCGATGACGAACTGCTTCAGGAACAGGCGGCGGCCGTTCTCCGCAAGGCGTCGATAGAGATCCCGATCATGGCCGACCTGGACGACGGCGTCGGCCAGAGCCTGTGGGTCGTTCACCGGGATGATCCGAGCGGTCTCGCCGTCGGTCAGCACCTCCGGGATCGAGCCGACCGGCGTGGTGATGACCGGCAGCTGCGCCGACAGCGCTTCCAGGATCACCATCGGCAGCCCTTCATGGGTGGAGGGCAGCAGCAGCATGTCGTGGGAGCGGATGTGGGCATGCGCCTCCTCCCGGCCGATCCATCCCAGGAAGCTGCACTCCTCCGCGATCCCCAGTTCGGCCGCCATCGTGCGATAGCCCTCGACGTCGCCGCCGCCGCCGATGGTGATCCGGAAGGGCTGTCCGCGTTCCTTCAGCAGCGCGCCGGCGCGCAGCAGCGTGCCGATGCCCTTGCGCTCCGACAGGTTGGCCAGCACCAGCAGCGACAGGACTGCATCCGGTTCCGGCGGCACTGGCGGGCCGAGGTCGGCGCCGACATCGGGGACGGCGTTGTAGAGCACCCGGATCTTGCGGGGGTCGGTGCGGACCGACTGGACCAGGAAATCACGCCAGTTGTCGCCCAGCACCACCACCCGGCCGCATCGGTTGAACAGCCAGCGGCTGATGGCGCGGGCGAAGATGCCGCCCTCGAAGAATTCGACGAAGGAGGCGCCGTGCAGGTGGACCACTGTCGGGCAGGACATCAGCCCCGCCACCGCCTGGACCGCCGCCTTGCGCAGGAAACTCGCCCGCTCGGACACGTTGATGTGCACGACCGAGGCTTTGCGACGCGCCAGGATCCAGGCCATGCGCGTCAGGGTCAGGCCGAGATATAAGGGTGACAGCAGAACGCTACCGGTGCCGCGTGTATCGAGGATGATGGATCGGGTCGTGCCCGACTTGTCGAACTGATCGACCACGTAACCCGTCATGCGGCCGATGCCGCCGCCGCCGTCGAGTGCACCCGGCGTCGCGAACACGATCGCGATCCGGTGGGATGCATCCGGCAGGCTTGCGGGGGTACGGCTGTCGTTTGTGCTGTCCATAAGCGTCTGGGTCCTTTTTCGTGCTCAGGCGGCGTCGGACGCGGAGAACAAGGCTTGCCGCAGGCGGCGGCGCAGACCGACCGGCATCAGCGAATGCATGGTGAAGGTGGCGAGCGCCATTGGCGTCGGCTGCCCGTCGCGCAGCGCGGAATTTAGGATGCGCCAGCGCGTGCCGGCGGTCCGCGCCGCCTGTTCGCCGCCGGTCGCCTGCAGCAGCAGGCTGGCATAGGCGCGCGGCGACAGGTGGTCGCGCATCGACTCCGCCCATTCCAGGGCGTGGTTGATGTTGTGGCAGGTCGAAAGCGTGACGCGGTTGTTCTCGGTGTAATGAACGGCCATCACCTCGGGGATGTGGACCAGGGCCACGCCGTCGATCCGGCCGCAGGTGATCAGCCATTCCCAATCGTCGAACCGGGATTCGGGAATGGGGTTGCGCAGCAGCAGCGCCTTGGGCGCCAGCAGCGTGGTGGTGGGGGCGAAGGTCTCGCCCTTGAACAGGCCGCGGCGGACGAACAGGTAGTCGCCGATGGCGTCGGCCGGGGTGGCGAGCCGCCGCGGCCAGGCGAAGGTGCCGCGGGCGGTCACCACCTGACAACGGCAGCTGACGATGGGAAGGCGGATGCCGGCCGGGCGGGCGGCCATCTGCAGCGCCACCTTCTCCGGCATCCAATGGTCGTCGTCGTCGAGGAAGGCGATCCAGTCGCCCTGCGCGCCGCGGACGCCGATGTTGCGCGCCTCCGCGGCGCCGTGGTTCGTCTCGAGTTCCATCACGGTCAGCCGCGGATCGGCCAGCGTCGCCAGATGGGAGGCGGTGGCAGGATCCGGCCCGTCGATCACCACGACGACGTCCAGGTCCCGATAGGTCTGGTCGAGCGCGCTGCGCACCGCCCGCATCACCATGTCCGGGCGATTGCGGGTGGGGATCACGACGGTGACCTTTTCATTGCTCGCCGGGTGGTAACTGTTCGCCGGTTCTTTCTTCGGGCTCATGGGTCTGCCTTCGGTCGAAGCAAAATGGGAAGGGTCGCTGGGAAAGGGGCCTGGGGCCCGAAATCGATGGTCAGTACGGCGGCTAGAGCGCCCGGCTCTGGCCGGCATAGGCGGGGGCGACGGCCGTGGCGGCACTGGCGGGCGCATGGTGGCGGCGTAGGCGATGCTGCTCCTCCGCCCGGTCGTTCAGCAGGCGCTGCCAGCGGCTTTGCTGGATCAGGCGCACCACGGCGATGGTGGCGATCACCCAATTCATGGAATGGCGCTCGGCGAAGACGCTTTCCGACACCGACACCGCCAGCAGGGCGCAGCCGACGGCGAAGGCCCAGGCGGCCTCGGGCCGGCTGTTGCCGTAGCGGGCGGCGAAGAAGCCCTGGAACAACATGCGGCTCAGCACCACCAGGACCAGCGCCACGCCGACGAGGCCGAGATCGAGCGTCAGTTCCAGCCAGCCGCTGTGGGCCGAGGTGATGCCCCAGTCGCGGGTGAAGCTGGCGCCCGGACCGTTGAAGCCGAACCAGTAGGCGGCATAGCCATAACCCAGCAGCGGCCGCTCGGTGACCGACTGGACGATGTGCTGCCACAGCACGGTGCGGCCGGTCAGGGTCGGGTCGCGGCCCAGGGCATAGAGCACGTCGTACCAGAAGGTGGCGCCGGCCGTGACCATGATGACCAGAAGGGCCGTCAGCAGCGCCATGGTCGGGGCGAAGTTGCGGATGCTGCCGCGCAGCATGGTGGTGGACAGCAGGGCCACCGACACCAGGACCGAGGTGACCAGGCCGGTGCCGGACCGGCTCATCACGATCAGCAGCATCGCCAGCAGGATCAGCGGCCGGGTGACCCAGCGGCTCTGCTCCTTCTGCCAGTCCAGCCAGACCAGCGCCAGCACCAGCCAGACCATCATGCGGCCGGTCACGTTCTTCTGGAAGAACACGCCCTTCCAGGCGCCGACATGCTGGGTGCTGTCCAGCCCGATCGAGGGCATGGCGACGATCATGTAGAAGGACACGAACATCAGGAACGACAGCCCGACCACCAGCAGCCGCATGATCTCCGGGAAGCGGAAGCGCAGGGCGAGCCAGATGCCGAACACCGTCGTGAACATGAAGGCGATCGACCGGCGCAGCGTCACGTCCGGAAACAGCGACCAAAGCGCGGTCAGGAAGGCGAAGGCGATCATCGCCGTCAGCGCCGGGCTGGCGAAGGGAATCTGGAAGGCGATGCCCGGCCGTATCGCGATGGCGGCGAGCACCAGCAGATAGAGGCCGCCATAGAGGACGGTGACGCCGGCGGACTCAAGATCGCCGGCCAGGGGGTCGCCGCCGGTCAGCATCAGCGGAAGCACCGAGCCTCCGAAGGCGATGATGCCGATGACGGCGATGCTCTTTTCCAGAAAATCGAGGACTTTCATCGGCTTTCCCTTGCTGCCGTACCGCGTTCGGCTGTGCAGACCTGAAGATGCGGTTGGCACCCCCCTTCTCGTAGCCGGGCGGTGGCATTAGACCGAAGGAGGCCGGACCCGAAAGAGGTAGCCGCTTTCGCGCTCACCCCTTTCTTTGCCGGCCGAAAAAGGGAATGGAGCCGCAGCATTCCAATAAGGAGCATTCCAACAAAAAGACCCCCGCGCAGGTGGCGCGGGGGTCCGGCTGGCATCCGGCTCAAGGCGGGCCGGGTTACGACCCGTCGCCCTTCAGGACCATGACGGCGGTCTTGCAGAGAATGAAGAAGTCGAACAGCAGGCCACAGTTGCGGACATAGAAGACATCCATCGCCACGCGTTCCTGGAAGGTGGTGCGGTGGCGCCCCGACACCTGCCAGTAGCCCGTCAGGCCCGGACGGACGGTGCCGATCACCGCGGCGGACTCGCCCACCTCCGGCAGCTCCTTCGGCATGTAGGCGCGCGGGCCGATCAGGCTCATGTCGCCCATCAGGATGTTCCACAGCTGCGGCAGCTCGTCGAGCGAGGTCTTGCGCAGGAAGCGGCCGAGCGGGGTGATGCGCGGGTCGACCGTCAGCTTGTGGTAGGTCATGTACTCTTCGCGGGCGACCGGGTCGTTCTCCAGCAGCTGCTGCAGCTGCTCCTCCGCGTCGACATGCATGGAGCGGAACTTCAGCAGGTCGAAGGTCTGCTTGCCGCCGGCCCAGCGCTTCTGGCGGAACATCACCGGGCCGGGGCTGTCCAGCTTGATGGCGACGGCGAGACCCAGCATCAGCGGAGCCACCAGCACCAGCAGGATGGACGACAGCACGATGTCCATGGCGCGGCGGATGCGCAGGTAACCGGTCGGCGGACGGACGCTGACACGCAGGGCCAGCGAGCCGTGCAGGTTGTGATAGGTCGCGTCGACCGCGCTGACATTGCCCTCGCCCAGCACGCAATAGACCTGGCGGAAGGGCAGGGTGCGCACGAGGCCGGTCAGGTCGCTGCCATGCCGGCCCATGTCGGCGACGATGGCGGCGCTGGCTTGGCGGGCGACGGCGGGCGACTTGGCCAGCAGTTCCACCGGACCCATCACCGGCAGGCCGGCGACGCGGGTCTGCCACAGGCTGTCATCATCGTCGACGAAGCCGACCGGACGCATGCCGAGCCAGGGCAGGCGCTGCAGCTTTTCGGCGATGGCGGCACCCTGCGGGCCGGCGCCGACGATCACCACCGGCGTGCGCCAGTCCAGCGCGCTGGACAGCAACCCCTGGATCAGCAGCAGGTCTGCGACATAGGTGACCGCGAAGCCGAGCAGCGCAATCGACAGCGCCTCGACGAAGAAGGAGCGGAAGCCCTCCATCACGATGAAGGGAACGGCCAGCACGGCGCAGCACAGAAAGGCCGCCTGAAAAGTCCGCCGCGTCCGTTCCATGTAGTCGAAGCGGCCCAGCGTGTAGATGCCGAACACCGACTTGACCAACGGCACCAGCATCAGGCCGGTCACCAGTGATCGCTGCCACGCCGCGGCCTCCAGCGGCTCGGTCAGCGCGTCGGCGCCGAGGAAATGGTTGAGCGTCCACCCCACCAGGGCGAGGACCAGCCCGTCGGACAGTGCAAGCAGCAGCCCGGGGGCGATCGTCGGGATCGTCGCCTTTTTCGCCGAGGTCAGATCGATGACCACATCTGGGTCCAGTTTGCTCATCGCAGGTCCCGTGGTTGAAGGGAATGCCAGCCACCGCACGGACATTCGTGCGGATGGTCGCTCGTCATCAGCGTCTCTTGGGATTCGGCCGGTCTTTACTTTGCTGCGCCGCCTCAATCTCAGCTGCGCATTTATGTAAAGATCGCTCTTTCATGATTTCGATCGGCCGATCCGCGGTTCGTTGAGGACGAATTAGGATGAGGAGGCTCGGCCAGCAACAGTGCATACGGGCGTTGATTTCGCGTCCGCGATACCACCGGGGTTTCAAAGGGTGCGGGTGTCCGAATATTTAAGGGGATACTTTCGGATGCCATCCCCGGCGGGGATAGCGTTTCGGGTTAGCGGCAAGGTGGTGTCGCACCCCCGGCGGCACGTTCGATCCCCGCAATTTTTGGGTAGAGGCCGGTGAATTCCTCCCCGACCGGCCGGAACGGCGGGGCGCGAAGGGGGGTGATCGCCGAACTTGCGGAGTGGGTCCGCCACCCGGATTTACCGAAGGGAGGCCCCGGGCAATTCCGAGCGGGGGCGTGGCGCGAACGCACCCTTGCCTGTTGCGGGGCGTAGGAGGCAGCGTGCGGGCTCGCCGGAAAGCCTAATCGGAACGTCCTGGTTCTCTGGCCGAAGCCGTGGTGACTAGCACCGAAGAGTGCTGCGGTCGCTTCAAGGCCGAATTGACGCTTTCCCAGCCGCCGCCAAGATTTGGCGCGTTCTTTTTCCTTATCTGCGCCCGTGCAACCCACCCCATGCGACTTGGCGGACGCAGCGCTCCCCTCTCAGGCGGGACCGGGAAAAGAAGCGGACTATAGGGGGCGAAGGAAACCGGATGGCTCTCGAAGCTGGTACGATCATCAAACATGGCTGGATGTTCATGGTGGCGAACGTGGTCAACCGCGCTGCGGGACTGCTTCTGCTGCCGCTCTATACGAAAGTCCTGTCGCCGGCGGAGTTCGGCGTCTATGCCCTGATCAGCGTCGTGGGCGACATCGTCGCGGTCATGCTGATGATCGGGATGATCAACGCCTTCACCGTCGTCTATTTCGAACATGCCGACACCCGCGGCCGAAGCCGGGTGGTCAGCACGACCATGATCGGGCTTTGGGCCGCCTCGCTGCTCCTGCTGGCGGTGGCGCTGCCGGCGGGATGGGGCGCCAGCCACCTGCTGTTCGGCGGCAGCGATCAGGCGCCGATCATCGCCTTCGCCTTTGCCGGCATCGCGTTCAGCGCCGTATTCGAACTGGCGCTCGCCTATTACCGCGTCCACAAGCGGTCGGGAACCTGCCTGCTGATCTCGGTCGGCAAGGCGGTGGGGCTGATCGGCCTCAACCTCACCTTCCTGCTGGTGATGGACCTGGGCGTGACCGGCATCTTCCTGGCCAACGCCATCACCTTCGTCGGGCTGGGCATCGCGCTGACGGTGGCGATCCTCGGCGCGAACGGCGTCGGCTTCTCCTTCGGGATCCTGAAGCGGGTGTCGGTGCTGGGCCTGCCCTTCATGCCGCAGACCATGCTGGACATGGGCAACCAGTTCGCCATGCGCTATCTGGTCAACCTGCTGATGGGCGTGGCGGCGGTCGGCGTGCTGTCCTTCGGGCTGCGGCTCGCCACCATGCTCTACATGTTCCTGACCGCCTCCTTCCTGCAGATCTGGTCGGTCAGCCGGATCGAGGCCCAGCACGATGTCGGCGACAACACCGCCGGTCGCGAGCAGTCGGAATTCGTCTTCTACCTGTTCGTCGTCCTGCTGTCGGCGGCGGCGTTGGGCATGGCGCTGACCTCGCCGGAGGTGCTGTGGCTGATCGCGTCCAGCGAATACGACACCGTGCTGCCCTGCATGCCGCTGCTGGTGCTGGCCTATGTGCTGCACGGCGTGCGCATGCATGCCGAGGTCGGGCTGGTGAAGACCAAGAAGGTCGGCGTCCTGCCGGCGATCTCGCTGGGCGGGCTGGCGGTCGGCACGGCGATCATGGGGGTGACGCTGGGGCCACTCGGCCTGATGGGCGGCGCCATCGGCGTGCTGGGGCGCGAGCTGGTGATGCTCTGCGCCACCGAGACGCTGTGCCGCCGCCTCAGCCCGAAGGAGCCGCCGCTCAGCGTCCTGCGGGTGACGGGCATCCTGGCTCCGGCCGCCATCGCCTATCTGGCCGGCCTCGCCCTGTTCGGGTTCGAGGTGAACCCCACCTTCGCCGCGGCCAAGGTCGGGCTGACCATGCTGTTCGCCATCGTCACCCTGTTCGGGCCGAGCTTCGGCAAGACCGACCGCGCCATGCTGTTCCGCATGCTCGGCCGATTTTTTCGCCGGCCCCAAGCAGCCGAACGGTCGGCCTGACAATGATTGAAACCGGGAGGATCCCACCGCGATGCAGGATGTTCCGCGCTACACATATCGGCAGACGGTCGCGGCGGACGCCATCCGCTACGGCGGCGGTTCCGGCCTCGGGGCGGTGCTGAAGCTGCTGGCGGGAAACCGCATGTTTCGGGTGACCTTCACCCTGCGCAGCTGCCAGGCGGCTGACCGGATGGGAGGGCCGCTGCGCAAGCCGATGCTGGCCGTCTGCCGTCTGCTGCACCGCTGGACCCAGCATTCCGCCGCCATGGATCTGCCGTGGGAGACCCAGATCGGCCCCGGCCTGCGCATCCTGCACGGCTGGGGGCTGGTGGTGAATGCCAACGCCCGCATCGGCGCCAACGTCACCCTGTTCCACGGCGTCACCCTGGGCCAGAAGGACGACCTGCTCCCCACCGGCCGGGTGACCCATTACCCGGAGCTGGGCGACGGCGTCTGGGTCGGACCGCATGCGGTGATCATCGGCGTCAGCGTGGGCGACGAGTGCATCGTCGCCGCGTCCTCCGTCGTCACCAAGCCGATGCCCCGGCGCACCGTCGTTGCCGGCAATCCGGGAAAGGCGGTGGCGGAGGTCACCATCCCCGACATCCCGCATCCCGCCCCGGTCGGCGCGTCCGCCACCCATACGACCACCGCACAGGCGTCGCCCGTTCCGGGCTGATTGCCGGACGCAAAACGGAAAAGGGGTCGGCAGCGTGTGGCTGCCGACCCCTTCCGTCGTCGTTACACCGGTTGCGGTGAAGCCGATCCTCAGGCCGCGTGGGCCATCGGGTCGTGCCACTCCATGCCGTGATAGGCGGTGTCGTAGGCGGTGTGCGACAGGTCGGTGACCGAGCTGTCGATGCTGGCGACGGAGGCCGTCGGCAGGTCGCTGGTGGTCGTGTCGTTGGCGGCCGTCACCGTGTGAGCCAGCAGGTCGGCCGAGCTGAGCGAAGCGGCGGCAGCCTTGGCGGCGGAGGCGTCGACGATGGTGCCGGTGCCGGTGGCGTCGGCGAGGGTCGCGGCGCTCGGGTTGGAGATCTTCAGGCTGAAGGTCTCGTTGCCTTCCGTCACGCTGTCGCTCAGGACCTTGACCGTCACGGTCTTGGCAGTCTCGCCGGCGGCGAAGGTCAGCTTGCCGCTGGTGGCGGTGTAGTCGGAGCCGGCCTTGGCCGTGCCGTCCACCGTGGAGTAGTCCACCGTGACCGGGCTGCCGGAGGCGGCCGACAGCTTGACCGTGAAGGTGGCGTTGGCGGTGTTTGCGGTGGTGGTCGGGGTATCGAAGACGGCGCCTTCCATGGCGGTCTTGATGATGTTGATCTTGCTCTGGTTGATGGTCTTGTAGTCGTCCATCAGGATGCCGCCGACGTCGCCCGATTCCGGGGTCCAGGCCCAGAAGGTCCAGCTCATGCCCTTGTCGCCGGCCGCGATGTCGCTCTTGCCGTCCAGGTTCCAGTCGCCGTTCAGGTACTTGGCCATGGTCTTGGCCCAGGTCTGCTCGGCCGTGCTGTTGAACTGACCACCCCATTCGCCCAGCATGATCGGCGCGGTGTCGTTCTTGTAGAGGTAGCCCCACATCTTGTCATACTGGGCCGGCAGGTTGTTCGGGTAGTTCGGATCGTTCAGCCAGCTGAACTGCCCGACGCTCTGGCCATAGGCGTGCGGCGAGTAGACGAGCTTGTTGGGGGTGTCGAAGTGGATCGGGCGGGACTGCGCACCGGCCAGCGTGCTGCTCCACTCCGTGCCTTCGACGAACAGCAGCCAGTCCTTGTTCACGCTCTGGATCGAGTTGCCGATGCGCTCGGCGGCCGAGGCCCAGTCGGTGGAGGCGTTGCCGCCCCAGGTGGCCGTCACGCTCGGCTCGTTGTGCAGGTCGGCGCCGATGACGGTCTCGTTGCCGGCATAATGCTGGGCCAGCATCTTCCAGTTGGCGATCACCGTCGATTCCGGGTGGGCGCTGGTGTACCACAGGCCGTGCTCGTTGGTGCCGGCGCCGCCGTCGTTGCGGTGGTGGTCGAGGATCACCTTCATGCCGAGCTTGCCGGCATAGTCGATGACCTTGTCATAGACCTGCAGACGGGTCAGCCCGACCAGATCCGGGTTCTTCGAATAGTCGATGCCGTTGGTCACCGCGCTGCTGTCGAACATGGCGTCCGACATGGTCAGGCGGATGGTGTTGAAGCCGACCGACTTCATGTTTTCCAGGTGGTGCTGATAGCTGTCCACCCACAGGCCGGCGGGCACGTAGTTGTAGCCCTCGCCGCCGAACCAGTTCACGCCGGTCAGGCGGACGGTGTGGCCGGCCTCGTCGACGATCTGGTTGCCCTGGGTATGCAGGAAGCCCTGGATGCCGCTGGAGGTCTGGCTGCCGGTCGGCTCCGTCACCGTCACGTCGCTGACCGACAGGCTCGGCTGGGTCGGGGTGCTCGGGGTGGAGGTGCTTCCGGCGAACCAGGACTTGTCGGCCTTCACCTCCATGGTGCCGTTCCACCACATGGCCTTCTGGCCGGCGACGACGTCCTTGCCGTCCAAGGCACCCTTGTCGATCGACACGATGCTGTCGGTCGGGGCGACGGCATGGCCGCCGATGGTGATCTTGTTGACGTACAGGTTGCGGTCGACGCCGCCGACCACACCGTCGTTGTCGTACTGGATCTGGACCTTGTGGGCGACGTCGGTGGCGACGTTCGCATTGAAGGTGAAGTCCTTGGCGGCGGTGCCGGCCGTGCCTTCACCGATCTGCTTGCCGTCGACCAGGACCTTGAAGTGGGCGTTCACGCCGCCGGCAGCCGCGCCATACGCGTTCACGACGATCGGCGTGCCGCCGGTGGTCGGGGTGGTCGGCGTCGTGGGGGTGGTCGGCGTGGGTGTGGTCCCGGCGGCGCTGGCGAACATGTCCTTGGACATGTTGAAATCGAGCGAGCCGCTCCAGGACAGCATTTCGCGGCCGGACAGGGTGCCCTGACCGTCGGCGGCGTAGGAGACCGTCGAGCTGGTGGAAGCGATGGTCTTGCCGTTGACTTCGATCGACTTGACGATCAGGTCGCGGTACATGCCGGACTTGTCGGTGGACAGCCAGTCGTTGTCGTACACGACCTGGACCTTGTGCGCGGCGTCGGGAGCCACCTTGGTGGTGAAGCTGTACCGGCCGGCGCTGGTGGAATTGACCGTCGCCTGGCCGACGGACACGCCATCGACGAGGAACTTGAAGTGCGGCCAGACTCCTCCGGCAGACACACCCGAGGCATTGACTACGAAGGTCGTATCGACGGGGCTCGTTGCCATTGGAAGTATCCTCTTTTCCGTGAATTTCGCTGGAGCCCAGACTGGCCGGAAAAGGTTAACGAGCTATTTCAAATTTTAGCGAAATGCGGCTCTAATGCCACTATCACTTGTGAAAAGAATGAGACACAAAAAACCCCTTTGTCGATGCATTGCAGCAACAAAGGGGCGAGGGTCGCTTTTAACTGACTGGAATTACAGAGTTTTATAGTCCTGCGCGCCGCATCAGCGCGGTTTGTGCGCGACCAGGAACACCTCGGGACGGAACAGATAGAGCTGACCTATCCTTCCGAGCTTGCGATTTAGGGTTAACGGCAGCTGTCCCAAAAATGCCTCGACCACCCGCATGTAGCCGAAATAGGCACGGCTGGCGAAATGCAGGTTCAGGTGGCGGCGTACCGCCATCGGCACGACATAGGCCGCCTCCACGCGCCCGAAGCCGGCGTCCCGCAGCATCGCCGCCGTCTCGCCCCAGCCATATTCGCGCAGGTGCATGCAGACCGGCTCGTGCAGTCCGAACACCTCCGACAGGTCGGCGGGCCCGGCGAACTTGTGCGGCATGCTCAGGACATATTTGCCGCCCGGCTTCAGGATGGTGTGGACGTTCGTCATGTGGGTGACGACGTCGTCGGGGTGCATGTGCTCCACCACATGGGTGGAGACCACGCTGTCGTAGCGGCCGGCCGGCTCGAATTGCGCCAGATGCACGCCGTCGCTGTTCTTCCAGGTGACGTTGGAGTCCTGTTCGATCCAGCTGGCGCCACGCTCGCGCGTCACTTCCGTCGCGACGCAGCGGTAGCCGTGGCGGGCGAGGTAGCGCAGCAGCCGCGCCTTGCCCGATCCGACCTCGTAGACGTCCTGCGGCCCACCCAGCAGGGTCAGGAAATGGCGGAAGTCCAGGTCGTCGTTGCGGGTGTGGGCGTCGTCCTCCGCCTCGTTCAGCCAGGGGCAGCTGGTGTAGAGCGTGGTATAGGCCTTCTCGAAAGCATCCCAGCGCTCTTCCGGCTTGGTCTCCATCAACTCGCGGGCAAGCCGCCGTTCCAGGGTCCAGTGACGCTGAACCATCTCGATGGTCAGCGGACAGGAGGGCGAGAGGTGGAATTTCCGCCGGTAGCGCTCGACGAGGGCGTCGTCGGTCCTCCGGTCGGCGGGCAGGCGATCCATCGGCAACGTGTCGGCTGTATTCTGCACGATCGACCTCTCCATCAGGGGGGTGCCGGACGCAATGAGGGACTCTAATCGGGCAGGGGAACCGGCGCCCGCACGCGAAGGAGAAAAGGCTTGAACCTGTCGGAGGGGGAGGCGGCCGACAGCGGCTTACCTCCCCTGCGCAATCCTTCCGCCGGACATCATCCCGACCGAACCCGGCCGGTGCGCGCTTTCTCCCGCAGCGTGTCCACCACCGCCGTGTAGAGCGGCAGCGGCCGGGAGTTCTCGTCATAGGGGGAGGGGTGGGGGTGAAGGTCGGGATGCTCCCGCGCGATGAAATTCAGGTCGGAGCGCAGGTGCCACCAGCACAGCTCCTCCACCCGCGCATTGTCCAGCATGTCTGCCAGATAGCTGCGGGCCAGCTGGGCCATCGCACGGTCCTTCTCCGCCCGCGACCAGGAGCGGGGCAGGCGCGTCTCGTCGACGTCCATCTCCGTCAGGTGGACGGCGAGGCCCAGCTTGTCGACGGCACGCAGGAACTTGCGCATGCCGGCGCTGTCATAGGGCTTGCCGCCGATCAGGTGGCTCTGCAGCCCGATGCCGTGGATCGGCACGCCGCGCTTCACCGCCCCGGTCAGCCAGTCGAGCAGATAGGCGCGCTTGCGCTGCTGCCAGCCCTCGTCGATCTCGATGCCGAACTCGTTCAGCACCAGCTTCGCTTTGGGGAAAGCCTTGTGCACATGGTGGAAGAAGGGATCGAGCCATTCCGGCCCCTTCTCCGCCCCGCCGGCCGCCACCCACCACATGCCGCGGCGGAAGCCGTAGCGGTCCTGCTGGCGCGGGTGGCTTTCCGCCGTTTCCCAGAAGAAGACCTCGTTGGCAACGTCGATGCGGTAGAAGATGTCGCCGTAGCGCTCCCGGACCGCCTCGACCACGTCGGTGAAGCGCGGCCAGACATTCTCCTCGCTCAGCGTGCCCTCGGGCGAGAAATAGGCGTTCTCGGAGATGCCCAGTTCCGCCTGCCGGGCCGCCGGCAGCTTCATGTAGGGCGGCATGCCCATATGCTGCCAGATGATCGTGTGCCAGTTCGGCGTCGCGCCGATGCTGCGCGCCAGCTCCACTGCGGCGTCGAAGCGGCGCCAGTCGAAATTCCCGTCCGTGTGCTGGAAGACTCCCCATTTGCCGCCGTTCTCCGGGGTGACGACATCGCATTCGCGCGCCATCAGCCGGTCGAGCATGGGGTCTTCCGGATCGACGAAATGATCGCGGGCGGCACCATGGCGGATGCCCAGCGCGCGGCAGGCCTCGCGCAGGGTCACCGCCGGCTCCGCGTGGGTCGCGGCTGCCTCCGCCGGGGCCGGGCCGCTGGCGCCGCGGCAACTCGCCAGCACGGCGCCGGCGGCGGCGGTCCACATCAGATCGCGCCGGGTCGGACGCCATTCGGGGCACCATTTGGGAAAACCGGACTTCGGACTCTCGGTCATGCGGAGGGACTCTCTCTTCCGGATTTTGGGGCCGGTCGCGGGTTCCGGTCGCGAAGAGACCCCTCCCTCCGGACGCCGCAGCGTTCGGGAGGGAAGGGCCTCGGGTCGAAGGAGCTTCAGGTTACCCCGCCCGCTTTACGGAGCGGTCCGCAGGGTGGTGTCGCCGTAGTATTTCCGGGTCGCCATGTAGCTGTTGTAGGGACCCTGGTAACCGCGCGAGGCCGCCTTCTTCAGGTTCACGTCGGTCATCACCGCGACGAACTTGCTGTGGTCGATCGGGCCCAGATCGGCGACCGCCTGCAGGTCGCTGGCCGTGGTGTGGCCCCAGCGGCTGACGAACATCACCTTCGACGCGGCGCCGCAGACGATGCGGGCATCCGACACGGCCAGCGCCGGGGCGGTGTCGAACACCACCAGATCGAAGTGCGGCGACAGGCCGGCCATCAGGTGGATCAGACCGTCGACGTTGAAGCGGTCCAGCGTCTCCGACATCAGGCGGCCGGCCGGGATCATCGCATAGGGAGCCTCATCGCTGCTGTGCACGATCTCGTCCAGGGTGGCGGTGCCGGAAATCCAGTCCGACAGGCCCTTCTTGGCCGACAGGTTGAACAGGGCATCGATGCGCGACCGGCGGAAGTCGGTGTCGACCACCACCACCCGGCGGCCGGCCTGGGCCGCGACCTGGGCGACGGCGAGGCTCATCGAGGTCTTGCCGTCCTGCGGGCGGGCCGAGGTGACGGCGATGGAGCCGACCGGACCCATGTCCGCCAGATGGTTGCGGAACAGGGCGCGCATCGATTCCGAGAACAGCGAGAAGGGATGGTTCTGGAAGATCTGGTCCAGACGGCCGCGGGAGCCGCGGGTGGAGTGGTGCGGGACGATGTGGACCGTGCCCACGCCCAGGATGCGGCGGACGGCGTCCGGGGTGCGGATGCGGCGCTGGAACAGTTCGATGCCGAAGACGATGAAGACGGCGACGGCGATGGAGGCGAAGAAGCCGGCCAGCAGCAGCAGCAGGCGGTACGGACCCGACGGCTCATGCGGGACCTGCGGCGCCGAGACCAGCTTGACGGCGGTCGGGAAGGCGCGGTTGTCCTGCTGGGCCTGAACCTCTTCCAGACGGCCGAGCAGGCTGTCCAGCAGCTGGCGCTTGGCCTGGGCCTCGGCCTCCAGCGTGCGCAGCGGCACCGCTTCCTCGGCCATCGTCTGATAGCCGGATTCCAGCTTGGCGATCATCGACTTCAGGGCGTTTTCCTGCTCGACGGCGACGTTGGCCGCCTCGCGGACGCCGGCGATCTCGTGCCGAACTTCCTGCTGCAGCGAGGAGTTCGCCTCGTTCAGCCGGGCCTGCAGTTCCTGGATACGCGGGTGCTTCGGACCATACTGGCGCGACAACTGGGCCAGTTCGGTGGAGATCGAGGCGACCGTGGCGCGCAGCTGGGCGACGACCGGCGAGGCGAGGCTGCCGCCGTTGCCGGAGCTGCGCTCCAGCGTCTGGGCCTGGGCGACGGCGCGGGCGCGGTTGGCCGAGGCTTCGGCCAGACGCAGGCGGGCCTGCTCAAGCTCGGTGGTGGCCATCAGGCCGTTGGTGCCGTTCCTGACCAGACCGGCCTTGAAGCGGACGGCGTCGACCTTGGTGTCGGCCGCGGCCACTTCCTTGCGCAGGGTACCGATGCGGTCTTCCAGCCAGGCGATGGCGCTGGTGGACAGGTCGCGGTCCATCTGCTGGCGGGTTTCCATGTAGCGGTGGACGACGGTGTCGACCACCTTCTGGGCGATTTCCGGATCGCGCGAGGTATAGCGGACCTGGATCACGCGCGACCGGCCGACGATGCCGACTTCCAGATTGCGGCGGACCCGGTCCAGAACGCCGTCGATGCTGTCGGCGGCGCGGGTCTCGCGCAGGTGGGTGTCCTTGGTCATGTCGTCGCCATGGGCCAGGACCGCATCGACGACGCCCGGCAGGTCGGGACCGAAGACGGCATGGGCCTGCTCACGCGTCCAGGCGGTGGCGCGCTCGACGAAAGGCTTGCTGTCGTCGGACTGGACCGGCGGATTGAATTCGGGGTTGGTGGCCAGCCCCAGATCGGCGATCGCCTGGGTCAGCACCGCCGTCGACTTCAGGATTTCGATCTCGCTGAGGATCGCGCTGTCTTCCGGAGTGATCGCGTTCAGCGCCTGATCCTCCGCGCGGACGACGCGGACCTGCCGGTTGTCGACCAGCAGAAGAGCCTCGGAGGTGTATTTGTCCTTCATCAGCGAGACGCCGAAGGCCGACAGCGCGGTCAGCGCCAGCACGATGGCGGCGATCAGCGTCTTGTGGGCCGCCAGCACCCGCAGGATGAAGCGGAAGTCGGGGCCCATGGCCGGAGCCGGACCGTCGAATTCGCGCGGCATGTGGTGGTGGCCGGGCTGGGTGGGCCATGCCGGAGCCGGCGGGCCGCCAGGACCTCCGTTATTGATCTGGGGAAGATTTTCCACGTCTCAAAGCTCCTTCTGGATAGGCGACCGGCGGATCGTCGACTGGGAGATCCGGGGGGAGATCCGGGTGGAAGCGGGCGCTGCGGCGCCCGTTCCGCGGGTGCGGAGGGTTGCGGCACGGCGAAGGCGGATGGTGCTCCAGGCGAAGCCGAAGGCACCGATGCAATAGCGGCGGAACAGGCGGCGGGGCTCCTGCGCCAGACGGAAAGCCCATTCAAGGCCGGAGCGCTGGACCGCTTCCGGCGCGCGCTTGAAGCGGCCGGCCAGGAAATCGACGATGGCGCCGCCATTGACGATCAGCACCGGATGGTCCAGCGCGCGTTTCAGCTCCGTCGCGACCTCCTCCTGCTTGGGCATGCCCATGGCGAGCAGGATGACGTCGGGGCGGGCGGCCCGCGCCTGGGCGATGTAATGCTCCGTCGGATGGAAGCCGTGCTGCAGGTCGGCGTAGCGGTGCGGGGTGGCCGCTTCCAGGACGACGCGGGCACGGTCCAGCCATGGGGTGGCGGTGCCGTAGATGGCGATGCTGCGGGGGCTGAGCGATTTCAGCAGCAGCGGGATGAAGTCGGTGCCGTTCATGTTCAGGCCAGCCGGCCGGCCCAGCACCGGCAGCACCGCCTGCAACCCGATCCCGTCGCGCAGCAGGACGTCCGACGAAGCGAAGGCGGCCAGCGCCGCGTCCGAGCCCATGCAGACGTTCAGGCCATGCGCGTTCAGGAAGGACAGCACCGTCGGACGGTCCACCGCGCCCAGATGGTCGATCAGGGCCCGGCGCTCGCCGTCGTTCGAAATGCACCGCATGCGCTCGATCAGTTCCAGGACCTCACGAGGATTCGGCATGCGCATCTCCCAAGAAAAATTAATCGGAACAAGGCGTTGACCGTTTCGCGACCGTTCTTGCGGCCGATCCGGCCCGGCCCGGTGCCGGGCCTGTCCACCGGGCGGCGGCGGCTAACCCGTTGGGGCCGGCCACCAAACCTGCGTGGCTCTATGTGGCCGGTCCTCCCCCCTTTTCGCACGGGCGAGATCGGCGAAACGGCGACGGATTCGAATTAGCCCGGGCTTGCTCCCTTCGGGGGATTCGGCTTGCCGAATCGACCGGTCAGACCCATAAAGAGGGACCCCGGCCATAAAGAGAGACCCTGGCGCTCTATGGCTGTTGTCGGATGACGCAATCGCTGGCCTGCCCACCAGCCGGATGGATCGGCTGTCCGGCCGACCCGATCAGCCGAAGCTCTTGCATGACCGGGGCAATTCCAAGAAAAGACGATCCATGACCGACGACACCTCCGACAACGCCCGTTCGGGCCGCACCCCCGGCACTGCAGACGAATTCGACCGCCGCGACGCCCTGCGCGCGGTGGCCGCCGTGGTGCGCGGCGACGGGATCGAGGTGGACGCCGACAGCACCCCGGCGCGCTGGTCGGTCGCGGTCAACCATGTCGTTCAGATCCCCGGCACCGACCGAAAGCTGAAGCTGCGCTTCAAGGTGGCTCTCGGCCCGCTACCCGACATCGAAGCCGATCTGTGGGGCCTGCTGACCATCGACGAGGGCTTCGGCCGGCCGCAGGCCAAGGCGCTGGGCAAGCGGGTGAAGGGCGCCTGCCTGTCCTCGCCCGCCATCGCCAAGGCGAAGGACCGGGTCGACGGCTGGTTCGCCTCGATGGCGCAGCGGGCGGCCGGCTTCGGCGAGTCCTGGCGGCCGAAGGGCTTCGCCGACGAGCTTGGCCGCGTCGTCGGCTTCGGCGGCCGGATCCCGCGCCTGCAGACCCTGCTCGACGCGATGGAGGAGGCGTTCTCCACCGCCGCGGCCCGCGCCGGGCTGAAGGTCCGGCGGGAGCGGCTGGAGAACGCGTCCGGCATGGGCGTCTATCTGGACAGCTTCGCCACCGCCCGCGCGATGATCCGCAAGCTGCGGCTCTACGTCGGCCCGACCAATTCGGGCAAGACCCACGCGGCGATGGACCGGCTGGCGGAGGCCGAGAGCGGCTGCTATCTCGCGCCGCTGCGCCTGCTGGCGCTGGAAGGTCAGGAGGCGCTGGAGACGCGCGGCCGGCCCTGCAGCCTCGTCACCGGCGAGGAGCGCGACGTGCGGCCCGGTGCCGCCTTCACCTCATCGACCATCGAGATGGTGAACACGTCCAAGGTGTGGGGCGCCTGCGTCATCGACGAGATCCAGATGATCGGCGATCCGGACCGCGGCTGGGCCTGGACCCAGGCGGTGGCCGGCGTGGCCGCTCCGGAAATCCTGATGACCGGATCGGCCGACGCCATCCCCTACGTCAAGCGTCTGGCCGACGCGATGGGCGAGGAGCTGGAGGTCGTCGAATTCACCCGCAAGTCGCCGCTGCGCGTCCAGGAGGAGCGGGTGAAGCTGGAGGAGGTGAAGTCGGGCGACGCCCTGATCGCCTTCTCGCGCAAGGATGTGATGGCTCTGCGCCACGACCTGCTCGGCCGTAACCACAATGTCGCGGTGATCTACGGCGCCCTGTCGCCGGAGGTCCGCCGTGCCGAGGCCCGACGTTTCCGCGAGGGCACCGCCGACGTGCTGGTGGCGACCGATGCCATCGGCATGGGGCTGAACCTGCCGGTCGCCCGCGTCGTGCTGTCCACCACCCGCAAATATGACGGGCGCGAGGAGCGCGAGCTGACCGCGTCGGAGATCAGGCAGATCGGCGGCCGGGCCGGCCGCTTCGGCATGCATGAGGAAGGCCGCGTCGCCGTGCTGGACGGCGAGAACATCAACCCGGTGCGCCGGGCGCTGACCTCGCCGCCGGTGCCGCCGGAAGACCCGCGCTCCTGGATTTCACCCAACCTCAGCCATGTCGAAGCCATCGCGCGGGAACTGGACACCGACAGCCTCGCCAAGGTGCTGCGCACGGCCGGGCAGGAGCTGCTGCGCGCCAACCAGACCTTCCGCATGACCGATCTGGAACAGCGCATCCAGGCCGCCGCCGCGGTGGACCGCGCCAAGCTGCCGCTGGCGCAACGTGACATGCTGGCCCGCTGCCCGATCGACACCCGCGACCAGAACAACCTGCGCCTTCTCGGCGGCTGGGCGGTCAACCAGGGCCGCGGCATCCCCAACGCCGCCCCCGACGCCGCCGAGCGCTTCCGCCACAGCGTCGGCACCGATGTGGAGCTGGAAAAGGCCGAGCGCGCGGTGAAGGAACTGACCGCCTATGCTTGGCTGGCCTACCGCTTCCCCGATGCCTATCCCGAGATGGATCTGTGCCAGGAGCGCCGGGCGCACCTGAACGCCTTCATCGAGCGGACGCTCGCCGAGCGCTCGCTCGCCCGTGCCTGCCCGGTCTGCGGCGCGCGGCTGAAGGCCAACCACCGTTTCCGCGTCTGCGACAATTGTTACAGCGGCCGCGTCGAGGATCGCCGGGGCGGCCGTCGCGGTGGACCGGAGCGCGGCAACGGCGAGAAGCCGGCCGGCCACCCCCACCACTTCCACCATCCGGTGGGGAAGGAAGGCGCTCGCGATGGCGGTCGGGACACGGGCCGGGGTGGTCCCCGCACCGGCCCCCGCACAGGCCGTGGCCCGAAGCGGAAAAGCGCCACTCCATAAGGCGCTCTCTCCCGCTTCGGGTGAGGGAGATCACGCCGCCGCGCTGCTGCCTGGATTCGCCCCCTCGCGCTTTGGCCAGTTGATCTCCTCGGCGGTCCCGTTCTCACCGAGGAAGTAGCGGCGAAGCGGCGTCAGGTCGGCCCCCAGTTCATAGACCAGCGGGCGGCTGGTGGGGATCTCGAACAGTGGAATGTCGTGGTTGGCGACATTGTCCAGATGCTTGACCAGCCCGCGCAGGCTGTTGCCGTGGGCCGACACCAGAACCCGCGCACCCAGCCGCAGTGCCGGGGCGATCTCGTCGCGCCAGAAGGGGACCACCCGTTCCGTGGTGTCCTTCAGGCTTTCGCCGCGCGGCAGGTTGGCCTTCGCGAGGCCGGCATAGCGGCGGTCGGTGACGGCGGATCGCGGGTCGTCCGGTTCGATCGGCGGCGGCGGGACATCCCAGCTTCGCCGCCACTGGAACACCTGCTCCGCCCCGTGGCGTTCCGCCGTCTCCGCCTTGTTCAGCCCCTGCAGCGCGCCGTAATGCCGTTCGTTCAGGCGCCAGTGCTTGTGCACCGGCAGCCACAGCCGATCCATGTCGCGCAGGACGAGGTGCAGGGTCTCGATCGCGCGGCTCAGCACCGAGGTGAAGGCGATGTCCACGTCGATGCCGGCGGCCTTGAGCAGATCGGCCGCCTTGTGCGTCTCGGCGATGCCGCGGTCGGTCAGGCCGACATCGGTCCACCCGGTGAAGCGGTCTTCCGCATTCCACACGCTCTGGCCATGGCGCAGCAGGATCAGTCGGTGCATGGCGGGTCTCCCTTCCGTAACCAGCCGCTCTTCGGGCACTTCCCTGTTGAAACAGACCTGTAGCCGGACCGGTTCCCGCGACAAATCATCGCACAACCGGGCTTGAGGGGGCCTGCCAGACCGTGCGCGGCGGTTTCAATCCGGTTTCATGATTGCCTCCGGAGACACCAATTATGTCAGCCGCGAAATCTTGGCGACATACTCGGACAATAATCGTGCGGTACGGTCACCCCACCTGAAATCACCGGCCATGCCGGCCGCAGCGGATGGGAAGAGACGATGACCGAGCCGAACATGGGGTCGCAGACTTTGCCCGGCCCAGCGGGTCTGTCTGGCGCTCTGCCGAACCATTCCGATTATCGCCCCAGCAACCTGACAACCTTGCGTACCGAGGCCACGATGCTGCATCATCATGACGTCATCTCCAGAGCCGTGTCGACCGACCGCGAGATCACTCTGGAGGCGCTTCGTGTGTTCACTTATCTGAGCCGGAGGCTCCATTTCGATCGCTCCGTTCCGGTGCTGCAGTCCGAACTGGCTGACGCGCTGGGCATGCAGCGGCCCAATGTGAACCGGGCCATCAAGCTGCTGGAAACCAAGCAGATCCTTCTGCGGGAATCCAAACTGGGGCGCGCGATCACGTTCCGGCTGAACCCGGGACTGGAGGGCGGCCGGGCCTGAGTGTTTCGTCAGGGTATGGAATGATCGTAGAGACCCGTGAACTGTTCTTCACCAATTCCGCCCTGAAAAAAGCCCTCGCCTGGTACCAGAAGGCCCCAAATCAGACGGACCTGCCGCTCGGCGTCGTCACGACGGTGACGCCCACCTCGGAAGGTGGTCTGTCGGTCCAAATTCAGCAGAGCGGCGCCTCCAGAACGCGGGAGGTCCTGTTCACGCCCAGCAAGACGCTGGCGCTGCTTCTGCTCTTCTGTCGCCGCCAGAAGGTTCCGATCCCCCGCGACGCCGGCAAGGAACTGGAAACCGCGGACGACGGCCTGATCCTGATCGTGCGCGGCGAAACGCCGACGGTAGCACCACCTCCCTGATTCGCCTGCCTGAACGACAAAAGGCCGCCGCGCATCCCGCGCGTGCGGCCTTTTGCCGTTTGCTCGGCTTGGCAGGCGTCCAGTGAGGCGGTCCCCGCGCGGCTGTTCGATCCGGGAGTTCGGTCTTTGCGGACGGCTGCGACACTATGAAATATTAAAAGTCGAGATTGGAACGATGATTACGCGCCGAAAGCTATGGTATCGGTGAAGCTGCATTCACCGGACGGGCAGGGCGGTTATGATTATGGTCATAGTCGCCAAGACCGGTCGCACTGCATTGCTTTGTGTGATAAAGTTCCTCCGGCTATTGGGGCTAAGCTATAGTTCCGGTCCATCAACCAAACGGGGATGTGCAGGCCGATTTGTCGTTCGAACATTCGGAACAGTCGAAAGCGTGACCTTGTCCGGCACAGTATGGACAGGCCGCTTCTCATGCCCGCCGACCGCCGCTTAACCCCTTTGCCACCGCCGAGGATTTTCCGCCGATGATCGTCACCCGCCTGTCGCTGCCGCCTTGGAAGGAGCTTCGGTCCCATGGACCGCGGGTCCGTCCGATGCCTGCCTGACCGGGCCGATGTCATCGCCGCCGATGGTCCCATCACCCACGCCGTCCTCCGCCTTCGTCCGCCGGATCACCGCCTCGCCTCGGACGCTGGTCGCGGTCCTCTGCGCCATGCTGGCATTGCTGGGAACGGCATCCTGGGCTGCCGTCACCGCGCTCGACTACCGGGACACGCTTGAAAGGTCAGAAGACGACGCCCGGCAGGCCGCCATCCTGTTCGACGGCCACGCACGGGGCGTGCTGGACGCCAGCATCGACCTGCTGGAACAGATCGCCGGCCGAATGGATGGCCGGGGACTGAAGTCATGGGCGGAACGCGGCCTGCCGGAAGCGATGGCGGTGGAACGCAACGGTCGCATCGCCCTGCTGGGTGCGGACGGTTCGCTTCAGTATGGCGCCACCGTCGCCTTTGCCGAGCCGGAAACCAGCGACGGCCTTTCGCTGCTGGTCCGCCCCTTACCGCCGGGGGAGGAGCACGAAATCCTGCCGGCCTTCGGACATATGGCCGGCCAGCCGGCCATTCTCTTCGCCCGCCGCATCCACACCGCGGCGGGCCTTTTCGACGGTGCGGTCCTGGTGGCTGTTCCGGCCTCGGCCTTGAACCCGGTGCTGAACGCCTTTGGTGACGGAATGGCGCGGTCCGTCGGTCTGTATCGTCCAGACGGCGTCCGTCTGGCCGGCATCGGCGTTCCGTCGTTGGGTCCTCTGCCGCGGCTGGAAGCGGGGATGATCCGGATCGATGCGAACTGGACGGGAACCGGCAAACCGTCGGTGCTCGGCGTGAAGCGGATGGCCAACCTGCCGATCCTGTCGGCGGTGACGATCCCGCGCAGCGTCGTGCTGGAGCCCTGGTATGCCCGGATGGAGCGCGGCCTCGTCGTTGTGGTCGCCGGGGTTGCGGCGCTTGCCGGACTGTCGATGCTGGGGGCCGCCAGCCTGCGGCGCGAGGCGCTGGCCCGTCAGGCCCTGACCGAGGCGAACGCCCAGTTGGAGCTGGCCAATGCGCAACTGGAGGAACGGGTGGAGGAACGCACCGCCGCCCTCAGCACCCTCAACCTGAAGCTGAGCCGGGCGCTGGAGGAAAAGGAGCGGGCCAATCAGGCCAAGGGCCGGTTCCTCTCGGCAGCGAATCATGATTTGCGCCAGCCTTTCCAGGCCTTGCGGCTGTTCCATCACATTCTGATGGAACGGCTGGCCGAAACGCGCGACCGCAGCATCGCCGAGAAGATGGGCGAAGCGCTGGACGCCGGGGAAAAGCTTCTGCACGCCCTGCTGGAGGTGGCGACGCTGGACGCCGGCGTCGTGCGGCCGCAGTTGGTAGACGTGCCGGTGTCGGCGGTGTTCGAGGAGCTGTTGGCCGAATTCCGCGGCATGGCGACGGATAAGGGGCTGACGCTGCGCGCGATGCCCACCTGCATGGTGATCCGCACCGACCGGACGCTGCTGACGCGCATGCTGGGCGATCTGCTGCGCAACGCGATCCGCTTCACCGACCAGGGCCGCGTCACCATCGGCTGCCGCCGGCATGGCCGCTGGCTGCGCATCGAGGTGTGGGACACCGGGACGGGCATTCCCGCCGAACAGCTCGACAACATCTTCGAGGATTTCGTCCAGCTCGGCAATCCGGAGCGTGACCGGCGCCAGGGCCTCGGCCTCGGCCTGGCCAAGGTGCGGCGCAAGGCGGCGCTGCTGGGCCATACGGTGGAGGTGCGGTCGCTCCAGGGCCGGGGGTCCGTCTTCGCGGTCAATGTGCCGGTGGTGGGGACCGAACGGCTGCCGACCCAGGCGCCGGTGCAGGATCCCGATCCGGTCCAGAGCGGCGACCGGCTGATCCTGGTCGTGGAGGATGATCCGATCCAGCGCGACGCCGTGCGGCTGCTTCTGGAAAGCTGGGATTATCGGGTAATAGCGGCGGTCGATGGTGAAAGCGCGCTGGCGCTGTTCGGCGGAGCGGAATGCGGCACGCCGGCACCGGATGGCCCCATACCCGATCTCATCGTCAGCGATTTCCGGCTGCCTGGGCGGCTGACCGGGGTGCAGACCGTGGCGACGGTGGGCGAGCGGCTGGACCGGCCGGTGCCCGGCCTGATCCTGACCGGCGATACCGCGCCCGAACGCATCCGCGAGGCCGTCGCCACCGGCTGTCGGCTGCTGCACAAGCCGGTATCCCCGGACGAACTGCGTGACGCCATTGCTGCCATCCTGTCGGAACGGCCGGGCAGCCGCGCAGCCGACGGCGGCGAACAGGCGCTGGAGAACGAGTCCGCGGCCTGAATTAACCCTTTTTGAAGCCTGGTTGCCTCAAACTGGCGCAGAAAAGGGGAGTTCACGGGGCCATGGTGCAGAATCGCACGCTCAGGCGTCTCGATCAGACGCAGCTCGATCTGGCGGTGCGGAAGCATGAGATGTTCCGCAATGCACGGGTGGGTGGCGCGCGCGCCAACCTGTCCTTCTGCGATCTGTCCGGGCTGGACCTGTCGGGCCGCGACCTTGCCCATGCCGATTTCGTCGGCGCCAGCCTGCGCGGCGCCAATCTGGCCGGCGCGCGGCTCGACTGCGCCTCCTTTTTCGTCGCCGATCTGCGGCAGGCCAATTTCGATGGCGCCAGCCTGATCAAGGCCGACCTGCGCGGCGCCTGCCTGCGCGGCGCGATCCTGGTCGGCGCCAACCTGTTCGAGGCGGACCTGCGCGACGGTTCCCTGGCGGAAAAGGACCGGTCCGGCCATCTGCATATGGTGCAGATTGATTCCTCCCCGGCCGAGGCCGACGGCGCCGACCTGTCGGGCGCCAACCTGACCAATGCCCGGATGTCGGGCGTCATGGCAATCCACACCGACTTTTCCGACGCGGTGATGCGTGGCTGCAAGCTGGTGCGGGCGACCATGCGCGGCGCCAACTTCACCGGCTCCAACATGGAGGGGGCGGACCTGTCCGGCGCCGACCTGCGCGGTGCCTGCCTGCGCGGTGCGGTGCTGACCGGCGCCACCATGGTGATGACCGACCTCACCGACGCCGATGTGGAGGAGGCGCTGACCGACAAGCCGGTCGGCCGCGTGGTGGCGGAACTCGGGCGGTCGCTGGAGGATCTGCTGGCCGACCATATGAGCTGGGTGGGGTCGAGCGGGGCGCAGGGCGCGATGCTCGACCTGTCCGGCTTCGACCTGCGCCATGCCCCGTCGCTGGCTCACATGTGCCTGACCATGCTGCGCGCGGTGGGGGCGACGCTCTATGGTCTGGACCTGTCGGGTGTGCAGCTTCAGGCCGCCGTGCTCGACAAGGCCGACATGCGCGGGGCGAAGCTGACGGACGGCGACCTGCGTGGCATCAGCCTGCGCCACGCGAAGCTGAACAACGCCGACCTGCGCAACGTCAATCTGCGGCCCCTGGTATTCGACGAGCATCGTTCCCGCCCCGCCGACCTGTCGGGGGCGAAGCTGCGCTATGCCGATCTCAGCGGCGCCTGCCTGCGGTCGGTCAATCTCGGCAACGCCGACCTGTCCTTCGCCAACCTGCGCGGCTGCGACCTCGCGAGGACCGACCTGACCGGAGCCAAGCTGTTCGGCGCCAAGCTTGAACGCCGCGCCCTGGCCGAGGGGGCGATCCTTGACGGTGTCGCCGGGCTGAAGCTTTAGGAGAGGGGCGGGACGTCAGGCCGTCGCCCGCTGCAGCTTCTGGACCAGACGGCGCAGGTCCAGTGCGGCACGGTCGGCGATGCGTTGTGCTTCGACCAGAACGCTGGTCAGATCGCCGACCTCCGGCGCGATTTCGCCCGCCGCGTCGGACATGGCGTCCAGTTCGGAGGCGGCCTTCTCGATCAGTCCGGTCACCACGCCGGCCGGGCCGGCGGCAGAATCGAAACCAGCCATGTGAACATCCATTCGATAAGTGTGGTTATATGGAGTGTGTCGCAATCCGCCTTGCAGCGCAACGGCTTCCGCTGCGCCGCACAACGGCCGTGCGTGGCGCCTGCATCGGACGGCCCGGAGGCAGTGGCCGCTTGCATGGCCGGTGCCGGCGGCGGTACACACGGGAAGGCTGTCAGTCGAAAGGTCCAGAAGATGCCGGAAACGGTCCCGTCCGACCGCATGACCGCGGCCGCCGCCGCCATGATGGTCTATCTGACCGACCGGCAGTTCGACGCCGAGAAGATCAACCGCTTCACTGCGCTGTGCGAGGAGATCCGCCGCGATCTCGACCTCGACAGCCGTCTGGTACTGGCAGAGCGGCTGGAGCGCGAGGCGCCGTCGAACGACAATGTCCGGCTCCGCTCGGTTCTGTTCCTGCTGACCGGCGATCTCTATCACTATGAACGCATTCTCCATTACCTGATCCTTGGCGGAGACAGCGCCGACCCGGCGGCGCTGCACTACACCCATTGGTGCATGTCGCGGCAGCTGTTCCTCGGTGCGGCCAGCGGCGACAAGCTGGCGAGCTTCGTCCCCTGCGACCAGTTCCGCTACTACACGGCGATGGTCCGCCAGATCGCGCGGCGGTGGGGCCTGACGCCGCCGCGGGCAACTCTGCGCGACGGGCCAATCCGCCGTGTCGCGGTGGTGACCAACCAGTTCACCAACCAGGGGCATCAGCCGACCCGCGACTGCTTCGACTTCGCCGCCCGCATGCAGGACGAGTTCGGGCTGGATGTCGCCATCATCAACGTCAACGGCCTGCCGGCACGGGTCGAGAGCGTCTTCATCCCACCGATGGTGGCGGAGGTCGCCGCCGATCTGGAGGGTGTGTACGCGCTGAGGATGTTCGGCCGGCAGGTCAAGGTCGCCTCCTTCACCCAGCCCGCCTTCAGCCAGGACAAGCTGCGCGTCATCGTGGAGGCCATCGACGGCTATGACCCCGACCTGATCGTGTCCTTCGGTGGGTCGAACATCGTCGCCGACCTGTTCGCCGACTCCGGCGCCCGGCCGGTGGTGGCGCTGCCCACCAGTTCCGGCATCACCCTGTCGCTGGCCCCCGTCGTGCTTGGATTCGAGGAGCGCGACCACACCCAGTCGATTCCGGCACTGTATCGCGGCCCCTTCGCCCGCCGATTCCGTCCCTTCACCTTCGGCTACACCCTGCCGCCGTCCGACGGGGTGCGCGTGGACACCGGCTTTGCCGACGGTACGCCCCTGTTCGCGGTGGTCGGCACCCGCCTGGATCAGGAGGTGACGGGGGAGGTGCTGAACCTGCTGGACGACATTCTGGACCGCTGCCCCGATGCCGGTCTGGTGTTCGCCGGCGAGGTGCGGGAGTTGCCGGCGCGCCTCGCACCACTGCGCAACGGGCAGCGGATGCACTGCCTGGGCCATGTCCCGGACATCCGTGCGCTCTATGGCCTCTGCCGCGTCTTCCTCAACCCGCCACGCCAGGGCGGCGGCGGCGGTGCGGCCTTCGCCCTGGCCGAAGGGGTGCCGGTGGTGACCTATGGCTGGGGCGATGGAGCCGTCGTCTCCGGTCCGGAATTCTGCGTGTCCGGCCGCGACGCCTATCTGGAGCGCGCCGTGACGCTTGCCACCGATGCCGCCGCCCACGCTGCGGCCGGAACCTCCGCAAAGGCGCGCTTCATCGAGATCGGCGACCGCAACCGCTGCGTCGAACGGCTGATTGCCTATGGCGAGGAGGCGCGGACCCTGCTGCGCGCCGAACGCGCCAGGGCGAATTAATCTTCCTTCACATTTTCGTGGAAGACTGGTCCCCAGTTCCTGGTCCGTTGGAAAGCCGCCCCTTGCCGAACGCAGTCCCCAGTCATCTTCCCCTCGGCCGTCCCTCCATGTCCATCGCCGGCCGCGCGATCGGGCCCGGCCATCCGCCCTACCTGATCGCGGAGATGTCGGGGAACCACAATGGGGACCTGGGTCGCGCCCTGGCGCTGGTGGACGCGGCGAAGGAGGCGGGGGCCGACGCGGTCAAGCTGCAGACCTACACCGCCGACACCATCACCATCGCCCATGACGGTCCCGGCTTCCGGCTGGAGGGCGGGTTGTGGGGCGGACGCACCCTGCACGACCTCTATCGCGAGGCGCACACCCCGTGGGAGTGGCATGTCCCGCTGTTCGAGCGGGCGCGGGTGCTGGGGTTGAGCATCTTCAGTTCCCCCTTCGATGAGACCGCCATCGAACTGCTGGAGGAACTCGACGCCCCGGCCTTCAAGATCGCATCCTTCGAGGTGATCGACCTGCCGCTGATCCGCCGCGCCGCCCGGTCCGGCAAGCCGCTGATCATCTCCACCGGCCTCGCCACGCTGGGCGAGATCGAGGAGGCGGTGGCCGCGGCCGGCGATGTGCCGCTCGCCCTGCTGCATTGCGTCAGCGGCTATCCCACCCCGCCGGAGGACTGCAACCTCCGCACCATCCCGCATCTGGCGGAGACCTTCGCCGGCGTCACCGCCGGCCTGTCCGACCACAGCCAGGGCATCGCCGTGCCGGTCGCCGCCGCGGCGATGGGCGCCACCATCATCGAGAAGCACTTCACCCTGTCGCGCGCCGACGGCGGAGTCGACAGCGCCTTTTCCCTGGAGCCGGCCGAGTTCAGGGCGATGGCCGATGCCGTTCGCACGGCGACCGCCGCCATGGGCCGGGTCGATTATACCGTGAAGCCCAGCGAGGCCGGTGGGCGCGACTACCGCCGCTCCCTCTATGTCGTCGCCGACGTGGAGGCGGGAGAGCCGCTGACCGCCGCCAACGTCCGCTCCATCCGCCCCGGCTTCGGCATGGCGCCCAAATATCTGCCGGACGTGCTCGGCCGCCGCGCCGTCCGCCGCCTGAACCGGGGGGAGCCGCTGTCCTGGGACATGCTGGCGCCCCCGACACAGGAGGGCCGGCATGGATAAACCGCGCGTCGTTGCGATCTCGCAGGCCCGAATGACCTCCACCCGGCTGCCGGGCAAGGTGCTTATGCCGGCCGCCGGCCGGCCGCTGCTGGCCCACCATCTGGAGCGGCTGTCCCGTGCGCCCGGCCTGGATGCGGTGGTGCTGGCGACGACGGTGAACGCCACCGACGACCCGGTAGTGGAGTGCGCACAGGGGCTTGGCGTCACCATCTTCCGTGGCGACGAGCAGGATGTGCTGGGCCGCTTCGCCGGTGCGGCGGCGCTTGCCGGGGCCGATCTGGTGGTGCGCGTCACCGCCGACTGTCCGCTGATCGACCCGGCGCTGGTCGGCCGCCTGATTGCCGCCTTCCGGGACGGCCAGCCGCTGGATTACCTGTCGATCGATAGCACCCGCTACCCGCGCGGCCTCGATGCCGAAATCTTCCCGCGCCGCCTGCTGGACGAGGCGGCGGCCAACGCCACCGACCCGGCGGAACGGGAGCATGTCACCCCCTACCTCTACCGCCGCCCCGACCGCTTCCGGCTGGGGACCGCGCTGGTTCCCGACGCGCCGGTGGAGCCTCCGGATCAACGCTGGTGCGTGGACGAGCCCGCCGACTACGAACTGGTTCGCCGCCTGCTGGAGGCGTTGGTGCCGTCCAATCCCGGCTTCGGCTGGCAGGATTGTTGCAAAACTCTTCGCGACCACCCCGATTGGGTGGACATCAACCGCTCGGTCCGGCAAAAGACGCTGCACTGATCCGGTCCCGGTTCGACCAAGGAGAAAAGCTTATGGATCGCAAGGAATTCCTTCTCGCTCTTGACGAGATGCTCGAACTGGATCCCGGTACGCTGACCGGCGACGAGACCTTGGAATCGCTGGAGGCCTGGGACTCGTTGGCGGTCATCAGCTTCATCGCGCTGGTGGACGAGAAGACCGGCGTGGTCGTCGAAGGCGAGAAGCTGGCGAAGGCGAAGACGGTCGCCGACCTGCTGGCTTTGGCGGGTGCCCCGGTCGCGGCCTGAGCGGTGCCGGTGCCCGTTTCTCGACCTGTTTCCGCCCGGCCTGTCTCCGAAGGCGGCCGCCTGCGCGCCGGTGTCGCCACCGTCGCCGGCGGCCCTGCCGCCTACCTGTCGGTCGGCAGCGGCGGCGTGCCCGTCCTGCTTCTGCATGGCTTCGCCGGCGACCGCCTGACCTGGCAGTTCAACCTGTCGGCCCTGTCGGCCCGGCGGCGCGCCATCGCCGTCGATCTGCCGGGACATGGCGGATCGACGCCGGATGTCGGCAGCGGCCGGGTCGCCGACTTCGCGCCCTGGCTGGTCGAGTTCCTCGACGGGCTGGAACTGCCGCGTGTGCATCTGGTCGGCCATTCGATGGGCGGCTATGTCGCGCGCGAACTGGCCGGGCTGGTGCCCGACCGGGTGGCGAGTCTGACCCTGCTGTCGAGCGCCGGGCTCGGCACTCCCTTCGATCTCGATTTCCTACGCCGGGCCATCGCGCCGGCCGACGTGGCGGAGGGGCGGGCCTGCGCCGAACGGCTGTTCGCCGGTCCGTCGCCGCTGATCCCCCGCTTCGGCGAGGTGCTGCACGCCCAGGGCGCCGACCCGGTTCGCCGCGCCGCGCTGGAACGCATCATCGAGGAGTCCTTCGCCGCCCATGCTGATGGCGGTGGGCCGCCGGTGGACTGGAGCGCCTATCCGATGCCGGTCCAGGTTCTGTGGGGCCGCGAGGACCGCATCATTCCGCTGCCGCCCGCCGACCGGTTGCCGCCGGATGCCCCGTTCCGGGTCTTCGACAATGCCGGCCATCTGCCGCACATCGAGACCGCCAGCCCGGTGACCGCCGCCATCCGGACCTTCCTGGACGGCTGCGACGACGGCCGATCCGGGCACCCCTCTTCTGAGCCGACCAGACCATGACCGACAGCATTTTCGCCCTGATCGCCGAGGAACTCGGCCGCATCGCCGCCGATAAGGGGGAAGTGCTGCCGCCCCTGACGGCGGACAGCCGTTTTCTTGACGGGGATCTGCCGATCGACTCCCTCGACCTCGCCACGCTTCTGGTGGTGCTGGAACAGCGCACCGGCCAGGATCCGTTCCGCGAGGGCTTCCGGCAGTTCACCACCGTCGGCGAACTGGCGGCGCTCTACACCGTTCCCGCATGACGGGCCGCCGCCCCGACTGGATCCATCCCGCCTTTCGCCTGATCGAAGGCGAGGATGTCTTCGGCTGGGCGGAGATCGCCGCGCTTCCGGTGCCGGCCGGGGGCGTCGTGCCGGCCGATCGGCCGTCGCGCGTGCTGGCGGCCCTGGCCGCCGCAGAGGCGGCGGGGCAGGGGCTTCTGCTGGCCCGTGGCGCCGTGGATCGGGATGGCTGGCAGCCCGGGCAGGGCTTCTCCGTCACGCTGGAAAGCTCCGGCACCACCGGCACGCCCAAGCGCCTGCGCCATGATTTCGCCCGTCTGCGCGGCCGTCTGCGCGGCGTGGCGGAGGAGGGCGCGCGCTGGTTGCTGACCTATGATCCGGGCGCCTTCGCCGGCCTGCAGGTGATGCTGACCGCCGCCGCGGCCGGAGCGTTGCTGGTTGCCGTGCCCGGTTCGGGTGCAGGAACAATTGCCGCACTGGCGCAGGCGGCACGGCGCCATGCCGTCACCCATGTCAGCGGCACCCCCAGCTTCTGGCGCGCCTTCCTGATGGCGCTGGGTGACGCGGATTTGCCGCTGGCCGCGGTGACGCTGGGCGGCGAGACCGCCGACCAGCCGCTTCTCGACCGCCTCGCGGAGCGGTTTCCCAAAGCCCGGCTTCGCCACATCTACGCCTCGACCGAAGCGGGGGCGCTGTTTGCCGTCGCCGATGGACGGGCCGGCTTTCCGGCGGCTTGGCTTGATGCGGCACCGGACGGGCTGGCTCTGCGCATCGCCGATGGGGTGCTGGAGGTGCGCAGCCCGCGCGCGGCGCCGGGGGCTGTCGATGCCGACGGCTGGCTTTCCACCGGCGACCTCGTGGAATGCCAGGACGACCGGGTGCTGTTCGCCGGCCGGCTCGACGGGCTGGTCAATGTCGGCGGGGTGAAGGTCTCGCCGGAGACTGTGGAGCGGCGCCTGCTGGCGGTCGACGGGGTGGCGGATGCCGCGGTCGTCGCGGTGCCGAGCCCGATCACCGGCCATCTGCTGACCGCCACCATCGTTCCGGTCCCAGGCGCCGATGACGCCGCCCTTCGCGTTGCCCTGCGCGCCGCCACCGCCGATCTGCCGCCCGCCGCCCGCCCGCGCGCCCTGACCTTCGCCGACCATATCCCGCTGAGCGCCGCGGGCAAAAAGAGCCGAAAGGGATCCCAATGACCGCGTCAGCCGAGCCGAAGCGCCACGTCATCGTCACCGGCGGCAGTCGTGGCCTCGGCCTTGCGCTGGTGGAGGCGCTGCTGGCCGACGGCTATCGGGTCTCCACCTGTAGCCGCTCTTCCTCCGAAGCGCTGGAACGGCTGGCCGGTCCCAACCTGTTCTGGCATCCCTGCCGTATCGGCGACGGCGACGAGGTGCGGGCCTTCTTCGATGCCGCCGTCGGCTGGGGCGGCGATTCGCCGCTGTGGGGTCTGGTCAACAATGCCGGGATCGCCCGCGAGGGCGTGCTGGCGACCTTCCCGGAGGTGGATGCGGAGGCGGTGATCCAGACCAACCTGACCGGCGCGCTTCAGGCTGCCCGCGCTTTTCTGCGGGCCAAGCTGGTGGCCCGCGGGGCGGGCGCCCAGGGAGGGCGGATCGTCAACATCTCTTCCATCATCGGTCAGCGCGGCTATGTCGGGCTCGCCGCCTATTCGGCGTCGAAGGCCGGGATGGACGGGCTGACGCGGGCACTGGCGCGCGAGGTCGGACGGCGGGCGATCACCGTCAACTCTGTGGCGCCGGGCTATCTCGACACCGAAATGTCGGGCACCCTGTCGGACGGGCAGCGCGACCAGATCGTCCGCCGTACGCCGCTGGGGCGTCTCGGCACCGCGGCGGACGTGGTCCCACTGGTCCGTTTCCTGCTCGGCGACGGCGGTGGCTTCATCACGGGACAGACCCTTACGGTGGATGGCGGCATCACCTGCTGAGGCCCACAAGGAAAGCCGTAAGGAAATAGGGGGAGGCAGAGATGGTCGCCAGCCGGATCGACGGGGTGGGCGTGCGCGGCGTCGTCGGCTGCGTGCCGGAAGCACGTGAGACCGTCGGGGATCTCGCCCGCCGCTTCGGCGAGGATGCGGCCCGCAAGATCGCCGCCGCCACCGGGATCGAGGAGCGGCGGATCGTCGCCCCCGGCCAATGCACCAGCGACCTTGCGGATGCCGCCGCCCGCCGTCTGCTCGACGGGCTGGGATGGGAGCCGGAAAGCGTCGACCTGCTGGTCCTGGTGACCCAGACCCACGACCAGACGCTGCCGGGCACCGCCTCGCTTCTGCACCGGCGGCTCGGGCTG
This sequence comes from uncultured Azospirillum sp., assembly GCA_965650625.1. GTDB lineage: Bacteria > Pseudomonadota > Alphaproteobacteria > Azospirillales > Azospirillaceae > Azospirillum. The sequence goes on from CBFGPE010000002.1 coordinate 42,644, forward strand.
CGCAAAGGGGCGGCGGTGCTCGACATCACCCACGGCTGCTCCGGCTTCGTCTATGGGCTGTGGGCGTCTTCGGGATTGCTGAAGACGGCCGGCCGGCGGGCGCTTCTGCTGGTCGGCGACACCACCTCGCGGCTGGTCGATCCGGAGGATCGTGCCGTGGCGCCGCTGTTCGGCGACGGCGCCGCCGCGATCGCCCTTGAACTTGACGACACGGCCTCGCCCATGGCCTTTGACCTGGGCAGCGATGGCGCCGGAGCGCCCTATTTGGCGGCGGACGGCGGCGCGATGCGCCATCCCGACCGGCCGCCGCGGCTGTTCATGGACGGGACACAGGTCTTCGCCTTCACCCTGCGCGAGGTGCCGGGCAGCGTCCGCGCTGTGCTGGACTGTGCCGGCTGGACCGCCGACATGGTCGACCATCTCGTCCTGCATCAGGCCAATGCCCAGATGATCCGGCATCTCGGCCAGAAGGTTGGGGTTTCCGCCGATCGCACCGTCGTCGCCCTGCGGGAGGTCGGCAACACCAGCTCCGCCTCCATCCCGCTGGCATTGGCCGGTTCGCTGGCGGAACCGCTGGCCTCGGGCTGCCGCCGGCTGCTGCTGTCTGGCTTCGGCGTCGGCTGGTCCTGGGGCAGCGCGGCGCTCGCCGTCGGACCGCTGACGGCATGCGAAACGGTTGTCCTGCCCGGCAGGAAATACCCGGCAGAATCTGCCGCCCCGGCAAGCCCTGCCCCCTGACCGGCAGAATTTGCCGGCAGGTGGGCAAAATTTGCCGGGTGCATTCCTGCCCGCCGGCACGGATTACCAAGGAAACTCGGCAAATTTGAACTGGCCCGCTTCTTGCCTACCCCTCTGGCGGGGGAATTAGTCCCCTTCCGGGCCAAGCGTTCCGAAAGCGGTGCGCGTCCGGACATTGATCCTCCAAAGGAGTGGCTATCATGGCTGGCAACGTTACCCTCTCTTCGTCCATGCGGACCAACCTGCTGCAGCTGCAAAGCACGCAGGAACAGATCAACAAGAAGCAGAACATCCTGTCGACGGGCAACAAGGTCAACACCGCCCTCGACGGCCCGACCGCCTTCTTCTCGGCCAAGGGTCTGAACCAGCGCGCCGGCGACCTGACGTCGCTGAAGGACGCGATGGGTCAGTCGATCAGCACCATCCAGGCCGCCGACAAGGGCCTGACCGCCATCGACTCCATGGTCGACCAGGCCAAGGGCCTGACCACCGCCGCCTATGCGGCCCTGGGCAACGACGCCGCCTCCATCGCCACCCGCAAGTCGCTGGCCTCGCAGTTCAACACGCTGCGCGGACAGATCGACAAGCTGGCCGCCGACAGCGGTTACGGCGGTAAGAACCTGATCGCCGGCAACGGCCTCAGCATGGACAGCACCAGCTCGTCCCGCGCCGCCGTCAACACCATCGTCGGCATCGACAACGCCCGCGTCACCAACGTGCAGGCGCCGGACACCTATTCGATCCGCATCAAGGGCGACGGCTCGATCGAAGGCAAGACCTCCGACATCAACGCGGCCGAGAATGCGCACGGCCTCACCGGCCTGAAGCTGTCGGGCACCATCTCCAGCACCTCGGGCAGCTTCTCCAACGTCCAGATCGAGGTGCGCGGCGCCAACGGCCGCACCCGCGACTTCATCGTGTCGGACGGCAGCGAAAGCCGGACGACCTCCTACTTCGACAACACCCAGACGACCTCCACCAATCTGACGCAGGCAGCGACCTCGACGAAGGCTCAGATTTCCACGGTGAACGTCAGCGGCACCATCGAGGAAGGGGACATCTTCTCGATCACGGTGGAAGGCCAGACCTTCAGCTACACCGCCACCAGCGGCGACGTGGCCGTCGGCCAGAACGCCGCCGTCAACGTCGCGACCCAGCTGCAGGCCTCGATCAGCGGCGCCATCGCGGGCACCGGCCGTCTGGCTGGCAAGGATGTCGCCACCGCCTCCATCGGCAGCAGCGGCACCATCACCCTGACCGGCAACACCACGAGTGGCGTGGTGCGTGACTTCTCCCTGACCTCCAGCACGACCAACGCGCTGACCAAGAAGATCTCGGAGAGCTTCGCGTCGGGCACCATCGTGTCCTTCACGGTCGACCGCCGCCTGCTGGAAGCGGCGAACAACCAGGGCAACGGCATCTCGACCATCGAGAAGAAGGTCGACCTGCAAATCCAGGTCACCAACTCCAACGGCGCCCAGGTCACCCGCGACGGCACGAGCGATCAGGGCGACGGCAAGCTGGCGGCGGGCGACCAGGCCTTCGCCTTCGACAGCGGCACGGTCCATCTGAACGTCGACGCCAAGACCATCAAGCAGGCCGCTTCGTCGAACTGCTCGGCCAACATCGTCACCAAGCAGATCTCCGACGCCAACTCCAAGAACGACATCACCGTCCAGCTCAACGAGACGAACACCAACTCGATCACGGTGGGCGCGGTGAACCTGACCACGAGCGGTCAGGGTCTGAAGCTCGACGAAGCGCAGAACGACTGGACGGACCGCGCCGACATCGACAAGGCGGTCTCGGGTCTCGACAACGCCAAGGCGACGATCCGCTCTGCGTCGCAGTCGCTGTCGACCAACCTGAACATCATCACGACCCGCGAGAACTTCACCAAGGAGTTCAGCGACGTGCTGACGGAAGGCGCCAGCAAGCTGACGCTGGCCGACCAGAACGAGGAAGGCGCCAGCCTGCTGATGCTGCAGACCCGGCAGCAGCTGGGCACCATCGCCCTCTCGCTGGCCAACCAGTCGCAGCAGTCGATCCTGCGCCTGTTCTAAGGCGTAGAGTTCGGACGGCAAGTTCGGGTAGGATCACGCCCGGCGGGCGGCGGCATCAGGCCGCCGCCCGTTTCTTTTTTGGGCCGGACCGGGCCGGCAAAGGCCGGACGGCGACGGCCCGCAAGCCCCGGGTTCCTCGCTCATGCCACTCAAGTTCGTGCTTCGTCCCAACGAGAAGGTCATCATCAACGGTGCCGTCATCGGCGCCGGCGACCGTCCGGGCTCGTTCTTCCTCTACAACACCGCAAACTTCCTGCGCGGGCGCGAGGTGTTGAAGGAAGAGCAGATCGACTGTATCGAGAAGAAGCTCTATTTCGTCATTCAGCTCGTCTACATCTTCCCGGAGGACTCGACGCTGAACCTTCAGCGCTTCGCCTCCATTCTCGACGAAACGCGCGAGGCGAGGCCCGACGCCGCCAAGATGCTGGACGAAATCACGCGGCTGGTTGAAAGCCGCAACTACTACCGGGCGCTCAAGCTCTGCCGCAAACTGTTCAGGGCGGCGGACAGCACGGCGGCCGATGGCGCTGCCGGCGACGACGACGACACCCCGACGACTGACCGGATGCCGTGACCGCCGCCGATCTGCTCGATACCGCATTGTCGCTGCACCGCACCGGCCGCTTCGCCGAGGCGCTGGCGCTGTATCGCCGAATCCTGATCGACGATCCGGTGCATGCCGACGCGCTGCACCTGGCGGCCATGGTCGCCTACCAGACCGGCCGGACAGCCGAGGCTCTTTCCGGACTGGGGGCGGCCCTGGCGCTGCAGCCGCGCTTTCCCACCGCATACAACAGCCTCGGCAATGTCCTGGCCGATCTGGGCATGCCGGAGGAAGCGCTTGCCGCCTATGCGGTCGCGATCAGGCAGAACGACCGCTATGCCGAGGCCTACGGCAACCGCGCCACCGTGCTTCAGCGACTTGGCCGGCGGGAAGAGGCGGCGGAAGCCTATGCCCGTGCGCTGACCTTCGCTCCGGATAACCTGACCGCCCGTTTCAACTACGGCATTCTCCAGCGGGAGATGGGGCGGATCGCGCCGGCGGCCAATGCCTTCTACGCGGTGGTCCAGGCCGATCCGTCGCGGTCCGCCGCCTGGCGGCATCTGGCAATCTGCCTGCGCGGGCTCGGACATCCCGATGCGGAGCCCTGCCTGCGCCGTGCGCTTGAGTCTGCCCCGGCGGATGATGAGCTGTCGCTGGAGTTGGGTGTGCTGCTGAACGGCCGGGGTGACCACGCGGGGGCCTGCGCCGTCCTCGCCCCGGCGGTCGCGGCGCATCCCGGTAATGCGCAGCTGCACTTCACATTCGGCACGGCCCTTCAGGGCGGGGGTCGGCTGCAGGAGGCTGCCGCGCAATTCCGCCTTGCGCTGGATCGCGAACCGATGATGCAGGGCGCCTGCAACAATCTGGGCGTGGCCCTGCTTGAACTCGGGATGACCGACAAAGCAGTCCCGGTGCTGCGGCGGGCGCTGGTCCTCTGCCCCGACGACGCCGTGGCGGTGAACAACCATGGGACCTCGCTGGAGGATCGGTACGACCCTGCCTGCGATTTCGACCGGCCGGCGCGGTGGTATCGGCGCGCCCTGCGCCTTCGCCCCGATTACGGGAAGGCACTGGTCAACCTTGCCGGCACACACATCGGCAAGCGGGAGACCGGCCGCGCCGAGCGTCTCTGTCGCCGTGCCGTGGCGGCCGACCCCGGAAGCGTGGAGGCCTATTCCAATCTCGCCGGCCTGCTGCTCGAGCGCGACGACACCGCCGGGGCGCTGTGGCTGTACCGGCGTGCGCTGGCGGTCGACGCCGAAAACTCGACCGCATTGACCGGCTATGGTCTGGCCTTGCAGATTCTCGGCCGTATCGAGGAGGCGGAGGCGGCCCATCGGCGCGCGCTGGAGATCGACGGCGGCAATGCGGAGGCCGCGGGCAATCTCGGCATGATGATCTGGCAATACCGCCAGGATCACGCGGCGGCCGAGCCTTTCATGAACCTCGCCCTGTCGGTCAATCCGTCGCTCGGCACGGCGCACCTCAACCGCGGCATGATGCGCCTCACCCGCGGCGATCTCGCCGGCGGCTGGGAGGGATACCGCTGGCGCTTCCGGGCCAAGGGCTATGTGAACCGCCGGATCGCCGCCCCGCTGTGGCGCGGAAAGGAGCCCGGCGGGAGCCGCCTGCTGGTGTGGCGCGAGCAGGGGGTCGGCGACGAGATCCTGTTCGCCTCCTGCTATCCGGCGTTGATCGCGCGCGCCGGGCATGTGGTGATCGAATGCGACCGCCGGCTCGTGTCGTTGTTCGCTCGCTCCTTTCCCCAGGCAACCGTCCGGGCGGAATCGGTCGATCCCGCCGGCCGGGAGATGATCCTTTCGCCGGACCGGCCGCCGGACGTCGATTTCCATGTGCCGGCCGGCGACCTTCCGGAGCTGCTGCGCGGCAGCCTGTCCGCCTTCGAACCGCAGGGCCCCTGGCTGGTGCCGGACCCGGCGCAGGTGGAGCGCTGGCGGGAGCGGCTGGCGGCGCTGGGGCCGGGCTTGCGGGTCGGCATCGGCTGGCGCAGCCAACTGATGACGGCCGATCGCAAGGCCGCCTATGTGCTGCTGGAACATTGGGGACCGCTGTTCGCCGTCCCCGGACTGGTGTTCGTCAACCTGCAATATGGCGACTGCGAGGCCGAACTGCGGTCGGCGGAAGAGCGCTTCGGCGTGACCATCCACCGCTGGGCCGACCTGGACCTGAAGGACGACTTCGACGGCGCGGCAGCACTGACCGCGAACCTGGATCTGGTGATCTCGCCGGCGATGTCGGCCGGCGAGTTGGCCGGCGCGCTGGGCGTGCCGGTCTGGCGCTTCGGCTCCCGCGACTGGACGCAGCTGGGCACCGGCGTCCGGCCCTGGTTCCCGTCGATGCGCCTGTTCCAGCCCAATCCCGGCGAGGGGCTCGAGGCGATGCTCGTCCGGATGGCGCAGGAGTTGGCGCGCGCGGCATCCGGCAAGTCTCCGGCACACTTTCCGGCCCCCGACGCGGACGACGGAAAGCCGGCAAGCGAGACCGACAGACTGACGGCGGATGCCGTCGCCCATTACCGCGCCGGCGACGCGGCGGCGGCGGACGCATTGGTGCGACAGGTGCTCGACACGACACCCGGTCATCCGGTCGCCCTGCATCTGGCCGGCGTGCTGGCGAAGCGACGCGGAGCATTGGAGGAGGCGCAGGCCCTGCTGGTCCGCGCCGTCGCCGCCGACCCGGTCAATGCCTCCGCCCAGGCCGCATTGGGCGAGGTTTACCAGGGGGTGGGCCGCTTCGACGCGGCCGAGCGGGCGTCGCGCGCCTGTGTCGCCGTGCAGCCCGACGGCGCCGGACACTGGGTCAACCGGACCGCGCTGCTGCGCCGCATGGGGCTGGATGGGGATGCGCGGTCCGCCGTTGCCCATGCGCTGCGCCTGCGCCCCGATCTGGCGCCTGCCCACGGCCACCGTGGCGAACTGGCGGGGCGTCCCGAGGATGCTGTGGCGGCCCATCGCATCGCGGTCGCCCTGATGCCGGGGGCTGCCGATATGCTCAGCAACCTCAGCATCGCTCTCCACAAGCTTGACCGTTTCGCCGAGGCTGCGCGTGCGGTGGACCGCGCGACCCGCTGCGACCCCAGCCTCGCCGTTGCCTGGACCAACCTGGGCAACAGCCTGGAAGCGCTGGGCAGAGTCGCGGAGGCGGAGGCCTGCCACCGCACCGCGATCGGCCTCGACTCGTCGTTTGCCGAGGCCCATGGCAATCTGGCCTATCTGCTGAAGCGGCAAGGCCGGCATGAAGAAGCGCTGGCCGCCTTCGATGCGGCCCTGCAGGCCGACCCCAAGCATGCACAGTCCCATTTCAACCGCGCGCTCCTGCTTCTGGAGACCGGGATCCTCCGATCGGGCTGGACCGGCTACGACTGGCGCTTCGGCACGCCGGCGTTTCGGGGCCATCGGCGCCGGCTGTCCATACGGGCTTGGCGTGGCGAGAACATCGCCGGGCGGCGCCTGCTGGTGTGGCGGGAGCAGGGCGTTGGCGACGAGTTCCTTTTCGCCTCCTGCTATGACGAGGCGATGCGGCGCGCCGGACGGCTGGTGATCGAGTGCGATCACCGGCTGGTGCGGCTGTTCGCACGCTCCTTCCCCGATGCCGATGTCCGACCGGAAAGCACCGACCCACGCGACGCCGATGTCCAGATCGCCTCCGGCAGCCTGCCGCGCCTGCTGCGCACCGAGTTGAAGCGCTTCCCCGAACGGACCTCCTGGCTGGTGCCGGATCCGGCGCTGGTGGAGCGCTGGCGCCAGCGGCTGGCAGCGCTGGGGCCGGGCTTGCGGGTCGGCATCGGCTGGCGCAGCCAACTGATGACGGCCGATCGCAAGGCCGCCTATGTGCTGCTGGAACATTGGGGACCGCTGTTCGCCGTCCCCGGACTGGTGTTCGTCAACCTGCAATATGGCGACTGCGAGGCCGAACTGCGGTCGGCGGAAGAGCGCTTCGGCGTGACCATCCACCGCTGGGCCGACCTGGACCTGAAGGACGATTTCGACGGGGCGGCGGCGCTGACCGCCAACCTGGATCTGGTGATCTCGCCGGCGATGTCTGCGGGCGAATTGGCGGGTGCGCTGGGCGTGCCGGTCTGGCGCTTCGGCAGCCGCGACTGGACGCAGCTGGGCACGGGTGTCCGGCCCTGGTTTCCGTCGATGCGCCTGTTCCAGCCCAATCCCGGCGAGGGCCTCGAGGCGGCGCTGGCCCAGATGGCGAAGGCTTTGCGGACCATTGCATCGCCGCGGGGGAAGGGGACGGCACCTGCCGGGGCGCTTGCCGGGGCAGGGGATGGCGAAACCGCGGACCCTGACCCGGGCCGGCTTCTGGAGCAGGCGGTCGCCGCCCATCGTGCCGGTTCCTTCGCTTCGGCAGCTCCCCTTTACGAGCGGGTGCTGGCCCATCGTCCACGGGATCCGGTGGCGCTCCATCTGTCCGGTCTGCTTGCCCACCAGACGGGCGCACTGGAACATGGCGAAGCGCGCATCGCCGCGGCGGTCGCCGCCGCCCCGGATTATGCGACGGCGCATATCAGCCTGGGGAATGTTCGTCTGGCTCTCGGACGGGCGGGGCCGGCCGCCGCGAGTTTCCGGGCCGCCCTGGCGCTTCAGCCCGGCAATGCCGCGGCGCTGACCAACCTCGGCAATGCGCTCGACGCGCTGGAGCGGAGCGGGGCGGCCGTGCCGCTCCACCGGAGGGCGGTCGTCGCCGACCCCGACCTTGCGGAGGCCCATGACAATCTGGGCGCGGCCCTCGCCCGGCTCGGCCGCTGGGGCGAGGCGGAGCGGGCGCACGCCCAGGCACTCCGGCGGGCGCCGGCGCTGGAGGCGGGATGGGTGAACCTGTCGGTGGCGCTGCGGCGTCTCGGCCGTCTGAACGCCGCGGAGCGGGCGGGCCGCCGTGCCCTGGCGCTCGTCCCCGCCCTGGCCGACGGAATGGCGAACCGCGGCCGGCTGCTGCGCGAGATGGGAGACGACGACGCGGCGAAACTGTGGTGCGGCCGTGCGCTGGCGGCTGAACCCGGCCACGCGGCGGCGGCCTTCAACGCCGGGGTTCTCGATCTCACCGCCGGCCGGATGGCGTCGGGATGGGAAGGCTATGACCGGCGGTTCGACACGCGCGACCAGATGGCCGCTGCCCGTCGCCCATCCGTCCCGCTCTGGACGGGCGGCGACCTGTCGGGCAAGCGCCTGCTGGTCTGGCGCGAGCAGGGGATCGGAGACGAACTGATGTTCGCCCAGCGCCTGCCCCAACTGATCGCCCGCGCCGGCCGGGAAGGGGGCCGCATCGTGGTGGAATGCGACCCGCGCTTCGTCCCGCTGTTCGCCCGATCCTTCCCGCAGGCGACGGTGCGGGCGGTGCCGGCCGCTCCAGCCGAACCGTCGCCCGATGTCGACTGCCATCTCCCTATCGGATCGCTGTCGCGCCAGCTGGGTGCTTCCCTGGCAGGATTCGCCGGGCTGGAGCCGGCTTTGCGTGCCGATACGGCGGCCGTCGATAGGTGGCGCCGGCGGCTGGCCGGACTGGGAGAGGGCTTGCGGGTCGGGATCGCCTGGCGTAGCGGCCAGCTCGATCCGGACCGCATGCCCGATTATACGCGGATCGAGGATTGGCGGCCGGTGCTGACCCTGCCGGGGCTGAGTCCGGTCAATCTGCAATATGGCGACTGCGGGGCCGAACTTGCCGCGGCCTGGGAAACGTTCGGCCGTGCGCCGCATGCCTTCCCCGACCTCGACCTGCGCGACGACCTCGACGGCACGGCGGCGCTGATGTCGGCCCTGGATCTGGTGATCGCGCCCGCCACCTCCACCGGAGAACTGGCGGCGGCGCTGGGCGTGCCGGTCTGGCGGCTGGCACGGGCGGGCGACTGGACGACACTCGGCACCGCGGTGCGGCCCTGGTTCCCGACGATGCGTCTGTTCCGGACCGGCCCCGGCCAGCGGGTCGCCGATCTGCTGCCGGCGGTAGCGGCGGAGCTTGCGCGTTCCGGTCGGGCCATCGGCTGAAAAATCCGCCATGAGAAAGTCAGCCATCAAAAAAGCCGGGTGAGGCGGTCCGCCTCAACCCGGCCTTTTCAAACCCCTGTTCAAGGGTGGTGTCTGAAGGTCGATGCTGTGATTGGGGGGATTAGTTCATCGGTCCGGTGCGCGTCAGGCGGTCGATCTCTTCCTTGACGTGCAGCTTTTCGAGCTTGAGGCGCTTCACTGCGCTCTCATCCGGCCAGGAGCGTTTTTCCTCGTCGAGGATCGCCCGGTCCAGGCGCATGTGCTTGTCTTGCAGAGACGAAAGGCGAGCTTCAGTGTGCATGAGTCGCTCTCCATAGGATCAGTCCGCGTCCCGCCTCAATGTGACGGGCCGGTGACAACAGTGTTCACTCATCCGAAGCGCCGAACAACCCTAATCTTGCGTTTTATGCGGTCAAACCATGCGAAAAAATGCCCCAACCGTTCAGACGTATGACAGTGGGTCGCAGGGGTGGGGTCTTGAAATCATTTCGCGCAACACCATCCGGAGGTAAGCTGACCCTTTGAACCAAAGGGTTATGTCGCCAGTTGCGGTCCCCCTGCGGCCGTGGCGGCGATGATGGCGGAGAGCGATCGGCGCGCCTCCGCGTGGCCGGGCTGAATCACCAGCGCACGGCGATACCAGCCGGCCGCCTCGCCACCACGCCCCATCCGCTGGAGGAGGCCGGCAAGCCGCAGGGCCACCGACGGGACCGTCGGGTCAAGACGGGCGGACCGGCGCAGGGCCTCCACCGCCTCGTCCGCAAGGCCGATGCCGTCCAGCGCGACGCCCCACTGGTGAAGCACCGCCGGACCGGCGCCGGCAAGCGCCGCCCGGCCGTAAGCGCCGGCCGCCGCAGCGGCATGTCCGCCCTCGCGCTCGGCATGTCCCAGCCCTTCCAGCGCCGTCAGCATGGCGGGGGCGAGTACAAGGGCATGGCGGAAACGGCGGACCGCCGCCTCGGGACGGTGCAGGGCGCGCAGGATCTTGCCATGGTTGACCGCCGCTTCGGTCTCTGCCGGAACCTGTGTCAGCGCCCATCGGAGCAGCCTGTCGGCCTCCTCCAGCCGGCCGAGCTGGGCGACCAGAAGCCCGGCCCTGTGCAGGGCCTCCGCCTCGGCCGGCTCGATGGAGAGAATGCGGCGGTACAGCTGCTCCGCCTCTTCGAATCCGCCGGTCTGATGACGGTCGAACGCTTCGGCAAGCAGGGCGCGAAGGTCGGTCATCAGGCCGGTGCCAGTTCCGCCAGTGCGCGCACCGCCTGCCGGGCGGCTGCGGCCAGCCCGTCGCCTGCGGGCGGCTGGATCAGCCGCATCGACGGGAACCAGGGGCGCACACTCGTTCCCATCTGCGTCCAGTCGCGGGTGCCGAGCCGCCAGACCGGGACGCCCAGAGCGCCGGCCAGTTCCCCGACCGCCGTGGCCGGCGAGATCACCAGATCCAGGTTGGCGATCAGGGCCGCAACCCCCTCGAAATCGTCCTTCAGGTCCAAATCGGCCCAGCGGTGCAGACGGCGCGTCGCCGTTTCCACCTGTGCCAGTTCGGCGCGGCAATCGCCATACTGCAGCATGACCACGCTGACACCGGCCATATCGAGCAGGGCCGTCCAGTCGGCGAGGCCGGTATAGGCGGCGGCCCGCTGGGCGGTGACGATCTGGCTGCGCCATGCCAGCCCCACCTTCAGGCCGGGCAGGGCGGCCAGCCGGTCGCGCCACAAGGCGAGACGACCGGGATCGGGGCGCAGATAGGCCGAGCGGCCAGGGAAGCGGTCCACCCGGTCGCGGAACAGGGCGGGCAGGGTGCCGGCCGGCATCTGCAGGTCGCAATCCGGTGGGGCCACCGTTTCCCGCCCGGCGGCGTCCGCCGTCTCCGCCCGCACCGTGACCCACGGGAAGGAGCGGGCGAACAGGCTGACCAGCCGCCGGTCGCATTCGACCGTGACTGGACCGTCCAGCCCCTGCAGGGCGTCGAAGCAGGAGGCGAACAGGATTTCGTCGCCGACCCCCTGTTCCGACCAGGCCAGCAGTCGCCGGCCCTTCAACGGTTCGCCCGTCCAGACCGGCCGGTCGATACGGCGCGCCCGCTGCAGCTGACGGGCGGAGAAGCGGCGGCCATAACCGGCCCAGCCCTCTGCGATGCGTCCATCGGCAAGGTTCAGCAGGCCGAGGTTCCAAGCCGCCAGGGCAAAGTCCGGGTCTACGCGCAGAGCGCGGCGCAGATGGGTCTTCGCCTCATCCAGGCGGCCGGCCAGCGTCGCCATGGTGGCGAGATTGTTGCCGGCGTCGATGGAACCGGGCTGCAGGGCCAGCGCCCGGCGATAATGGCCGGTCGCCTCCGCCGTGCGCCCCATCAGCTCGCAGGCATGGCCGAGATTGGCATGGGCCGGCAGATGTTCCGGCTGGAGGGCGATGCAGCGGCGATGCAGCCGCATGGCCTCCTCCACCCGCCCGCAGGTCTGGTGAGCGAGTCCCAGATGGGTCAGCGCCTCGGCAAAGGCCGGGTGCAGGGCCAGCGCGCGGGTGAAGGCGCGGGTGGACTCGGCGTGGCGCTTGTCCGCCTCCTGCACCAGTCCCAGATGGTTCCAGGCCTGGGGGAAGGCCGGGTCGATCTGCAACGCCCCGCCGATCAGGGCGAGAGCCTCGTCGTTCTGTCCGGTCTGGTGCATCAGCAGCCCCAGCAGATGCAGCGCATCGGCATGGCCGGGAGCCTTGCGTTCGGGATCGGCGGCGATGGCGGCACGATAGGCGGTCTCCGCCTCCGCCAGCCGACCGGTGCGGTGAAGGTCGGCGGCCCCATTTAGCAGAGTGTCGAAATCGGGTCGCACTTCGCGCTCCGGCGATGGCGCGACCACTGCCACAGGTTCAGGCACCGGCACTGGCAAAATGGCCCGCAGGGCTCCCGCCATTGCCCGGATTGTCGTTTCCAGGCCCTCGCCGTGGTTGGGCTGGAACAGGCGCATGGTCGGGAACCAGGGCCGGACGCCGGTGCCCAATTGCGTCCAGTCGCGGCTGCCGAACCGCCAGACCGGCACGCCCAGTGCACCTGCCAGTTCGCCGGCCGACATCGCCGGCGAGATCACCAGATCCAGATTGGCGGTCAGTGCTGCCGCGCCGTCGAAATCATCCTTCAGGTCCAGGTCGGCCCAGCGGTGGATGGTCACGCCGAAGCGCTCTTCCGCCGCCCGCAGTTCGGCCTCGCAGTCGCCATACTGCAGATTGACGAACACCAGTCCGGGGACGGCGAACAGCGGTCCCCAATGCTCCAGCAGCACATAGGCCGCCTTGCGATCGGCCGTCATCAACTGGCTGCGCCAGCCGATGCCGACCCGCAAGCCCGGTCCCAGCGCCGGAAGCCGCTCCCGCCAGCGCTCCACCTGCGCCGGGTCCGGCACCAGCCATGGACCTTGCGGCTCGAAGGCGGACAGGCTGCCGCGCAGCAACTCCGGCAGGTCGCCCGCGGGAATCTGCAGGTCGCAGTCCGCGGGTACGATGGTCTCGCGCGGGACGTCGCCGAAAGCGTCACCGGTGCAGCTTTCGGCCCGCACAATGGCCTTGGGGAAGGAGCGGCGGAACAGCGGAACCAGACGCGGGTCGCATTCGATGGTGACCGGCCCGCCCGCCCAGGCGACGACATCCGGATAGCAGGACGCGAACATGACTTCGTCGCCCACCCCCTGCTCGCGCCACACCAGCAGCCGCTTGCCGCGCAACAGCTGTCCACCCCAGCGCGGGATGTCGAAGCGCCGGTCGGGCAGCGTCTCTCCGGCGGCGAAGCGCCGCTCATACCCCGCCCAGCCGTGCGTCAGGTCGCCGTGACGCAGCGCCAGGAGCGACAGGTTGTAGGTCGCGGTGGCGAGGTCCGGCTGCCGGGCCAGCGCCTCCTCGAAGCAGGCCGCCGCCTCGTCATAGCGCCCCTGTGCCTGCAGTGCGTTGCCGAGGTTGTATCGCGCCTCCACGAACTCCGGATGAAGCTCCAGCGCCTGCCGGTGGCACAGCTCCGCCTGATCGGGACGGCCCAGCCGTTTCAGCACGCTGCCGAGATTGTTCAGCGCCGCGCTGTGGCGCGGGTTGCGCTTCAACGCCTGACGATAGGCGATCTCCGCGCTTTCCAGGGCTCCCCTCTGCTGCAGGACGGCGCCCAGATTGTAGTGGGCGGTGGCGTCGTCCGGGCGGTGCCGGGCCACCAGCCGGTGCTGGGCGATGGCCTCGTCCAGCCGTCCGCTCATCGCCAGCGCGTCACCCAGATTGTTGTGCGCCTCCACCATGCCCGGCAGCAGCCGCACGGCATGATCCAGCGCCGTCACCGCATCGCCGTGGCGATGGTGTGCGGTGTGGCCGTTGCCGAGATTGTACCAGGCCTTGGCATAGTCCGGCTTCAGCGCCAGCGCGGCGGCGAAGGCCCGCTCCGCCTCGTCATGGCGGCCGAGGACGGCCAGGGCATTGCCGAGATTGTGGCGGCGCTGCGCCCCTTGCGGATCCAGGGTGGCGGCATTGCGGTGGGCCTGCACCGCATCCACCGGCCGGCCGGCCGACGACAGCGCGTTGCCCAGATTGTCCCAATAGTCGGCGACGCCCTTCGCCTGCGCCAGCGCCTTGCCGATCAGGGTCACCGCCTCGTCGGCACGGCCGGACTGCAGGGCCACCACCCCCAGCAGATGCAGGGCGTCGGCATTGCGCGGATTTGCCGCCAGCACCGCGCGATAGCCGTGCTCCGCCTCGGCGAGGCGCCCACCCTGATGATGTGCCACGGCCTGCGCCAGCATGTTGGTGTGCTTCGCCACGTTCCGGCCCCGTCCCTGACTGTCCCCACCCTCAAAGGGAGTGCCATCATCGGTGGATCACGGTAAAGATGCCATTGATAAAGATGACTTGATACCGGCGGCGGGAAAGAGGAGAGCACGCGATGGCAGGGTCACGCTTGTCCTTGCGCGGTGGGCTGCGGGGAGCCGCCATGCCGCCGGCGGTCAGGCTCAGCCGGCAGGCGGACGCGCTGGCGTCGACCGGCGATGCGGCGGGGGCGGAACCTCTCTATGCACGGGCGTTGGAGGCCGATCCGACCCTGGCGGGGGCCCACAACAACCACGGCAACGCCCTGCGCGCTCTCGGCCGCCTGCAGGAGGCCGCCGCCGCCTACCGTGCCGCCGTCGCCCATGGCCTGCATGAGGGGATGGCGCACTACAACCTCGGCTCCGTCCTGCGGCAGGCGGAGCGGCATGGTGAGGCCGACGATGCGTTCCGCCAGTCCCTGGCGCTACGGCCGGACCATGCGGAGGCGTGGAACAACCGCGGCAACCTGCTGCGCGACCTCGGCCGCTTCGGCGAAGCGGCGATGGGCTACCGGCGGGCGCTGGCGCTGCGGCCGGACTGGGCCGACGCCCACGACAATCTCGGCGCCGTGCTCTACCTGCTGCACGAGCAGGGCGGGGCGGAGGAAGCGGCGGTGCTGGCCCGGCTGTGGCGGCGCGACCATCCCGCCAACCCGCTGGCCCGCCACATCGGCGCCGCCATCGCCGGGGAGGAGGCCGACGCGCGCGCGCCCGACGATTATGTGCGCCAGACCTTCGACCTGTTCGCCGAGGAGTTCGACCGCAAGCTGGCGGAGCTGGATTACCGCGCACCGTCGCTGCTCGCCGGCCTGCTGGCGGAGGAAGAGCGGCGCAGCGGCCTTGACGTGCTCGACGCCGGCTGCGGCACCGGGCTGTGCGCCGCCTCGCTCCGGCCCTATGCGCGCCGGCTGGTCGGCGTCGACCTGTCGGACGGAATGCTGGATCGCGCCCGCGCCCGTGGCCTGTATGACGAGCTGCAGGCTGCCGAACTGGTCGGCTTCCTCGCCGACCGGCCGGGCGCCTTCGACCTCGTCATCGCCGCCGATGTCTTCTGTTACTTCGGCGTCCTCGACGATGCGTTCGCCGCGGCCCGCGCGGCACTGCGGCCCGGTGGCCGGCTGGCCTTCACGGTGGAGGAATTGGAGCCGGCCGACGGACGGCCCCACCGCGTCGCCACCCACGGCCGCTACGCCCATGCCGAGGCCTATATCCAGACGGCGGTGGCGGGTGCGGGGCTCGCGCTCCGGCGCTGCTACCATGACCGGCTGCGCTACGAAAGCGGCGAACCGGTGATGGGGCTGGTGGTGCTGGCGGAACGGCCCGCCGCTTAACGGGGCCGCCGCGGCCGGCGGGGGGACGGCGGTTTCGGCGCCGGTGTCGGTTGGAGCGGAGCCGGCTGCGGCTGGGCCAGCGCATCGGCCTCTTCGCCGCGGCCCAGCGCCCGCAATGCCAGGGCCAGCGTGTCGCGCGGCGTGGGATGGGCCGGGTCGATGCGCACGGCATGGCGCAGCGGGGCCAGCGCCGCCGCGGCCCGGTTGGTGGCGGCAAGTGCAATGCCGAGGTTGAGCGCCGCCGACAGGAAATCCGGCACCAGCGCCAGCGCGTTGCGGAAGGCGATCACCGAATCCGCGCGTAGTCCGGCGGCGAACAGGGCGTTGCCCAGCAGGAAGGCGATGTCGGCATCGCGCGGGTCGAGCGCGGCGGCCCGGATCAGGTCGGTCAGGGCCGGCGTCACCTGCCCCGATTCCAGCCGCAGCCGCCCGCGCGCATGCAGCAGGTCGACCAACTTTTCCCGCGCCGGATCCAGCGCCGGTTCAATCCGCAAGGCACACTCCAGCATCTCGGCGGCGGCATCGACGGCCACTGCATCGCCGCGCCCGTAGCGGGCGAAGGCGCGGTCGGTCCAGGCCTCCGCGAAATCGGGGCGCAGGGCCAGTGCGCGGCGATAACCCATTTCAGCCTCATCCAGACGGTCCAGGCCGCGCAGCAGGTTGGCGCGGTTGGCGTGGATGTCCGCTGCCTCCGGCCGCAAGGCCAGCGCCTTGTCGATCAACGTCAGGCCGAATTCGCCACGGCCGATCTGGCCGGCCAGGACGCCGAGGTAATGCAGAGCGTCCGGCTGTTCCGGCTCGGCATCGAGGATGCGGGTGTACAGTTCCTGCGCCTCGCCGAAGCGGCCGGCAAGATGAAGGTCGAGCGCCAGCGTCAAGGCTTCGAGGATCGTGGCCATGGCTCAACGCTTTAGGACGGCCGGTGCCGTCGCCGCAAGCCCGCCCACGCGGAACCCCGGATTTTTCGACATGAATACGGCCGTAACGCGAAACCGTATTTCACCGAAAGGGTTAGATTCACCAACCCAAATAAGAGTAAAGAAAGCCTTTACGCGTTGCCGGGGTTACGGTAATTTAATGTTCAATTCTCACCGATTCGGATAAGCCGGTCATGAACGTGGCGGCAGCCACATCGACGGTCTCGCGGCCGTTCGCCTTCATGACGCCCCGCGGCAGCGATGCCGTAGAAACAGGGGCCGGTACCCGGACTCCGACCGCTGCCACGTCTGCCGACCCCCAGCCGGATGGCGGCGGCACCGATCCGCTGGTCAACCGCTTTCCGACCATCGCCTTCAGCTACGACACCGACGCCTCGCGGCTGGTGATGCTGTACCGCGACCCGGCCAACGGCAAGACGGTGTCGCAGATCCCGACCGAAGCGGCGCTGAAGCAGTACAAGGAAGCCCAGCAGAAGGAAAAGGACGCGGAGCGCGCGTCGCTGCTGAAGCTGACGGTCGGGGCGGAAGGACAGGGGCGCGGGCAGCCAAGCGGGCAAGCGAACAGCCAGTCTGCGGCTTATGGTCGCGGCGGTTCCGGCGCTTCGCCGGCCGCCGGCACCGGAACCTCTGCCGGTTCGGGGACTTCAACCACCGCCGTTTCCGCCTCCTCCGCGGGTCCTGTCGCGCTTGCGGCTTCCGCCGCGTCGTCGTCCGTGGCACAATCATCCTCGACCAGCACAGCTTCCGTCGGCGGGTCTGCCGCGCGGGTGAATGTGGTGATCTGAGGATGCTCCCTTCGCAGGGCGCTATTTCCGGGGGGCTAGGATGGGCATGGACGTCACGTCATCGACCGCCGGCGCGGCAATTGCTCTGAAGCAGGCGCAGAACCAGATGAATTTCGGTGTGAAGGCGCTGAGCCAGAACGCCGATCAGCAGCAGGCGACCGTCGCCGCGCTGGTCCAGCCGGAGGGTGGCTCCGGCGGCGGCAACGTCACGCCGACACGCGGGCAGAATCTGAACATCACCGTCTGACGTCGTCCGCAAGCACTTCCGACTGCTCAGACTTTCGAGTCGAGCAGAGACATCAGCATTTCGTCCTGTGTGCGGACGACCGCGATGTTGGCGCCATAGGCGCGGCTGGCGGCCATCTGGTTGACGCGTTCGGTCGCTAGATCGACGTTGGGTGCCGCCACCATTCCGGCGCCGTTCGCCGCACTGTCGTCCGGCGCATATTCCTGCAGATAGGCCGGGGTGATCGGCGTGTAGGTGGCGCGCGTTCCGGGGTTGGCATCGGTCTGTGCGACCGCCAGCGGCTGGTAGGGCGCGCGCTTGCCCTCCGCGGTGCCGTCGTTTGTGGGAACGGCCCCGGTGGAGCGGACATTGGCGACATTGGAGGCCGAGGCGTCGAGCCGCCGCGTCTGGGCGGTCAAGCCGCTGAGCGCGATTCCGATGCTGGCGGCCATGGCGGTCCATCCTTCGTCCGCTGCGAATGGGCGAAGTCTATCACATCGGTTTTCCGAGGCCAGCCGGGCAATTGCCGCGCGGTTGCGCCATGCGATCGTCGGGAGAGGCAATCGTCCGGCCAGTGCAATCGCCCGGCACAATCGCCGCTGTATCTTTCGGGGTGCTTGCGCCATTATCGGACAAACGGCCGCCGCTCCCTTCCCGTATTGCCGGGTCTCCCGGTGCTTCCGGTCCCGATGGAGCCGGCCCGCAAATCCGGTCCCCGCATCCTGGGGCCAGACAGTCGCGAGACGGGAGCCGCCGCCTGAATGCCGAACTCAGCCTATGTTCTGACCGTCGCCGGCCTGACCGACGTCGGGCGCACCCGTTCCCGCAACGAGGATAGTTTTCAGGCCAGCAGCGGCGGTGAATTCGCGGTCGTCTGCGACGGAATGGGCGGCCATGCCGGCGGTGACATCGCCAGCCGCAAGGCGGTCGAGGTCATCTGCGGCCTTCTGCAGGATCATGCACCGGTCGAGCCGATCACGCTGGTGGACGGGATCGCGGCGGCGGATCGCGACGATGCCGACCGCACCCAGACCGACCCGGCGGCGGCCGAGCCGGCGGTCCGCCGGGCCCTGTCGGTCGCGCGGTCGGCGGTGCAGCAGGCCAACCGGTCGATCTTCGACCTGAACACGGCCCGCGGATTCGCGCAGGGGCGCGGCATGGGCACCACCGTGGCCGGCGTCTGGCGGGTTCCCGGCACGGCGCAGATGGTCGTCTTCCACGCCGGGGACAGCCGGGTCTACCGCCTGCGCGACGGCGAACTGCGCACCCTGACCCGCGACCACAGCCTCTACCAGATCTGGCTCGACAATGGCGGGCGGGGGACCGCGCCGCAGCGGAACATCATCGTCCGGGCGCTCGGCACCGCAGAGGATGTGGAGCCGGAGGTCGGCGTGCATTCGCTGATGCCCGAAGATGTCGTCATGCTCTGTTCCGACGGGCTGAACGGCATGCTGCCGGACGGGCTCATCTCCCGCATCCTGCGGGAGGAGCAGGACCCGGCCCGCGCCGCCGCTACCCTGGTCGAGGCGGCCAACGCCGCCGGCGGGCAGGACAACGTCACCGTCGTGGTCGGGCGCTTCACCACGGCCACCTAATCCCGTTCGTCCCATTCGTCCCGTTCGTCAGGGACCGGTGGCGATGAAGCGTGCATCCGCCAGCGGGGCAGGGGCGTCGTCCGGCACGGTCGCCAGCGCGTCGGCCAGGGCGGCAAGATAGTCGGCCGCCGGCTCCTGCTCCGGCCGCGGGATAGGGAACAGGGGCGCCGCGGTGGCGATGGTCAGCAGCATCTCGGTGCCGAAAGGCGGGCCGATGGTCCAGTACCGGCCGCTCTGCGGTATGCCATCCCCAGCCTTTTCACCCTCAGCCCTTTTGCCGAGACGGAGCGACGCACCGGCAGCCAGTGCCGCTCCGCTGTCCGACGGGTTGGGCAGCAGGTGTACGACGCTGCCATCAATGGTGAAGTAATCGACCTGCAACTGCACCGGTCGGTCGGGCGCCCGGATCTCCAGAACCAGCGGGTCGCCGGCACTCAGAGCCGGCCCCTCCAGCACGCTCGCCGCCAACGGGTCCGCCAGCCCGCGATTGGCGTCCAGCGCCGTGGCGACGCTGCCCAGGGGCGCGCAGAACTGCGCATCCGCATTGGCGAGGTCGAAGCCATGGTCCCAGCCTGCGGCGAGCGCCTCGACCGCTTCGCGCACCTCCGTCTCCGCCTGCTCTCCCGCCACCGTACCGGAAACCAGCAGCCGGCCGCCGGTCCTCTCCACCGTGACCAGTGCGCAGGGGACGGCGCGCAGCGCCTGTGCGATCTCGGCGACTGGCGGCTGCTTGTTGGCCACCGGAGGTGAGGGCGGCGCAGAGGGAGTGACAGCGGGGGCGGGCATGGGTGTGGCAACCATCGCCGATTCTGCGGCCGTGCTCGCATCCACGGTGCGGGGAGGCGATGGCCAATTCAGGATCGTCACGGCAGCCACGACGCCACCCGCCAGAACCACTCCGCCGGCCCACAGCGGCCAGCGGCTGGAGCGTTCAGGCGCGGTGACCCGAGGGTTTGAGGGTCCGGTCAGGCCGCTCACCGCAAGATGCAGGGAAGCAACGTCCGGAAAGGCGCCGCCGTCCCGCAGGTCCGCCAGCAGGGCAGCGACCGCCGGCCGGTTCTCGTGCCCCGCCAGGACCCGTTCCGTCAGTCGGACGGCGGCCTCCAGATCGTCCTTGCGGTCCGCGTCGACCGCGGTCAGCGCCGCCCGGCCGAAGCCGCCGATCACAGCCGCCGATCCGCTGTGACGGATGACGCCAGCGGTCAGCGCCCCATGCAACACCCCGGTCCGGTGAGCGGCGCTCAGCCCATCCAGCACGCGGTCGAGCGTCGCGACAGCGTCGTCCCACGGCAATGGACCGCCGTCCAGCCGAGCGGCGAGCGTCGGGCCTTCCGCCGGGGTGGTGGCGACGAAGGCGGTACCGGCATGTTCGCCCGATGCTAGGATGGCGGGGATCGCGGGGTGGGACAGCCGGGCGGCGGCGGTCGCCATCTGCCGGAACCGCTCCAGCCCGGCGGCATCGGCACACAGGCGGGCCAGTGGCGCCGTCCACAGCTCCACCGCCTGTCCATTGGCGTCCAGCGCGCGGTGCAGCCGGGCGTCGCCGTCCCGCCCGATCAGATCGAGCAGCCGGTAACGGCCAAGCCGCCGCTCCTTCTCCGTCGTCGATTCGGTCGCCGTCCCGCTGCGTCGCATCCCCGCTCCTCGAACTGAGCCGCTGGTATAGCCGCAGCGCAGCGTGGCGGCCAAGCCCTGGGACACCTCTCCGCAAGTTTCTGTCCCGATGGCCGACCTCTACGAAAGGCAGGGTCTTGTGACCACGAACGGCCGGTAACCTTTCGTTAGCCACGACAGGCGACTCTGGCGTCGTGAACCGCTTATGCGATCTCCGGCGCGGAGCCCTCTGCCTTGCCCCACACCTCTTCCCAGTCCCAACCGTCGGCCCCCAATGCGTCCTGGCTGAACGGGGCGGCGCTCTACCAGATCTATCCGCTGAGCTTCCGCGACCGCGGCGGCGACGGCTGGGGCGACCTCGACGGCGTGATCGAGGGGCTGGACCATGTCGCCTCGCTGGGCGTCGATGGGGTGTGGATCAGCCCCTTCTACCCGTCGCCGCGCACCGACTTCGGCTATGACGTCGCCGACCACCGGGCGGTGGACCCGCGCATGGGCAATCTCGCCGTCTTCGACCGGCTGATAGAGCGTGCCCATGGGCTGGGGCTGAAGGTGCTGGTCGATCTGGTCTGCGGCCACACCTCCAACGCCCATCCCTGGTTCGTCGACAGCCGGCGGTCGCGGGACGGCGACAAGTCTGACTGGTATGTCTGGGCCGATGCCAAGCCCGACGGCACCGCGCCCAACAACTGGCTGTCGGTGTTCGGCGGCGCCGCCTGGACCTGGGAGCCGCGGCGACGCCAATATTACCTGCACCATTTCCTGTCCAGCCAACCGGCGCTGAACCTGCACCACCCGGCGGTGATGGACGCGCTGTGCGAGACGGCGGAATTCTGGATGGAGCGCGGGGTCGACGGCTTCCGCATCGACGCCGTCGATTTCTTCGCCCATGACCCGCAGCTGCGCTCCAACCCCGCCGCCGTCTGGCGCGAGGCCGAGCCGCCGCTGAAGCCCTTCGCCCTGCAACAGCATGTCTACGACATGATGCACCATGCCATCGGCGGCATCCTGTCCCGCCTGCGCGAGACGGTGGAACGCTATCCCGGCCGCGTCCTGCTGGGCGAGCTGTCGAGCCAGCCCGGCGCCGGCCAGCGCATCGCCGCCTACTGCACACCGCAGGGTCTGCACGCCGCCTACACCCTGTCTCTGGCGAAGCAGCCCTTCAGCGCCAAGGGCTTCGCCCAGGCATTGAGCGCCGCGGGGCGGCCGGAGTCGATCTGCTGGAGCCTGTCCAACCACGATGTCGAGCGCGCCGCCAGCCGCTGGCTGCCCGCCGGTGCCGATCCGCAGTCCTTCAACGCCCTGCTGGCGGTGCTGGCGGCGGTGCTGCCCGGCACCGTCTGCCTCTATCAGGGGGAGGAACTGGCGCTGCCCAACGCGGTGCTGGAACAGCACCAGCTGCGCGACCCCTTCGGCATCACCTACTGGCCCGACTTCCAGGGCCGCGACGGCAGCCGCACCCCCATGCCCTGGCGCGCCGCCGAGCCCCATGCCGGCTTCACCAATGCCGAGCCCTGGCTGCCGGTGCCCGACGCCCATCTCGACCTCGCGGTCGACCGGCAGGAGCGGACCGCCGGCAGCCCGCTGGCGGTGTGGCGCGCCGCCCTCGCCCTGCGTCGCGACCTGGAGGCGTTGCGCGCCGGCTCCGTCACCGCCGTGGAGGAGCATGGCGACCTGCTGTCCTTCGAACGGACATCTGGGGAGGACCGCCTGCTGGCCGTCTTCAACATGGCCGACCGGCCGGCGGAGTTCGCCCTGCGCGGCCGCGGCGATCTGGAGGATCTGCCTGTCCCGCGCGCTCCGGGCGCCCTGCCGCCGGAACTGACCGCCGATGGCCGGACGCTGGTGATGCCGCCGCTGTCGGTCTTCCTGGGACGGCTGCGCACCGCCTCCTGACATCCCCTCGAAAGGCAGGCATGCACATTTATGCGATGCGGGGCTCGGCATCGGATGCTTTGTTACACTCTCGCCTAAGCCACTGTAATTCCCTGATTCATCGCGGGTCACGGAAACCGTCAGTGGCAGCAATAATCTTGCGGAGTAGCGGGAGTGGAAAGAAGAGCGTTTCTCACCAAGGCCGGCGTCGGTGCCGTTTCGACCGTTGCCGCCTCGACCCTCGCGGCCCCGGCCATCGCCCAGACCCAGCCGACCATCCAGTGGCGTCTGGCGTCGAGCTTCCCGAAGAGCACCGACATCCTCGTCGGCACGTCCGAGATGATCGCCAAGCGCGTGTCCGAGGCGACCGACGGCAAGTTCCAGATCCGCGTCCATGCCGCCGGTGAGATCGTGCCCGGCCTGCAGGTGCTGGACGCCGTCCAGAACGGCACCGTCCAGTGCGGCCACACCTGCGGCTACTACTATGTCGGCAAGGACCCGACCTTCGCCTTCGACACCGCCATTCCCTTCGGGCCCAACGCCCGCCAGCAGAACGCCTGGTTCCAGTATGGCGGCGGCCAGGAGGTGATGCGCGCCTTCTTCGCCAAGCACGGCATCGTCCAGTTCCCAGCCGGCAACACCGGCGCCCAGATGGGCGGCTGGTACCGCAAGGAGATCAAGTCGCTGGCCGACTTCAACGGCCTGAAGATTCGCATCGCCGGCATCACCGGCCAGATCATGGCCAAACTGGGCGCCGCCCCGACCCAGATCGCCGGCAGCGACATCTATCCGGCGTTGGAAAAGGGCACCATCGACGCCGTCGAGTTCGTCGGACCCTATGACGACGAGAAGCTGGGCTTCGTCCAGGTCGCCAAATACTACTACTATCCGGGCTGGTGGGAAGGCGGGCCGCAGGTCTCGCTCTACATCAACCAGAAGGAATGGGACGCGCTGCCCAAATCCTATCAGGCGATCCTGACGGCGGCCTGCGCCGAGGCCAACAGCGCGATGACCGCCCGCTACGACGCGGAGAACGCCAAGGCGCTGAAGCGTCTGGTCGCCAAGGGCGCCCTGCTGCGCCCCTATCCGCGCGACCTGATGGAGGCCGCCCACAAGATCGCCTACGAGCTGTACGACGACATCGCGAAGACCAATCCGGACTTCAAGGCCGTCTACGAAAGCTGGAAGCCCTTCCTGGACGAGGTGCAGCTGTGGTTCCGCGTCGCGGAGCTGCCCTACGACAACTTCATGCAGACGGCCGGCCGCGGCAAGTAACGTCGTCGGTGTCCTGATGGAAAGCGGGGGTGGCCGTCCGGCCACCTCCTGCACGATGCCGTTGTGCATTTCGGAACCACCTCCGTCCGGCGCCCTGCGCCCCGGAGATGGTCGGCAAGCGCCTGAATATTAGAAGACCGCACGGGAACAAGAACGACGAGGGCCTTGTTGCCTTTCATTGGGTGGATTTGAGTCAGGGGAAGCCACAATGTCACACGAACGGGACCATCACGGGAACATGATGAAGATGGGCTGGGGTCGGTTCGTGGCAATGATCGCAACCTCTACGTTCCTCATGTTCTTTTTGATGTACCAGCTCGTTTATTCGCTCGACCACGCCCTGTTCAGCGTAAACCGGATGGTCTCCTCGCTTGTTATGGCGTGTGTCATGACCATCGTGATGCTTGGCTTCATGTGGTCGATGTACAAGGGGATGGCCACCAAGATCGCCGTATTGGTCGGAGCCGTTCTGATCGGAGTTGCACTCCTCTACGTGAACCGCAGTCAAGGTCTGATCGACGATCTCAACTTCATGAAGTCGATGATCCCGCACCATTCGATCGCTATCAACAACGCAAGCAACGCGAGCATCAGCGACCACCGCGTGCGCAGGCTCGCGGATAAAATCATCGAATCACAGGTCCGTGAGATCGCCGAGATGAAGCTGCTCATAGACGAAATCGGGAACAATGGGAAGCGCGGGAGCCAGCCCCTGCCTGCCCGACCGGCTCAGGTCACCCCCGATATGGAGCGGCAGATACAAGAGGCGGTTCAATAGCGCCGTCGACCCAGTCAGACCGTATCGGCGTTCGATGGAGAAAGCCGCCCTGACTTGGATTTCAGACGCAAGCTACGGCGTACGAAGCAGTGTCGCACGCCATGCGGCCTGCGACACTGCTTCGTACGGGGCCTGCGCAGGTGCGGCCGCCCCATTTTTCCCGTCAGGCCAGATAGTTCAGCAGCGACAGCTTCTGCGTCTGGCCGGCGACGGTGTAGGTCGCCTGCTGGACGTTCATCGCGCTGCTCAGCCGGGCCGCGACCTCGGTCTGGTCGATGCCCTCGATCTTGGCGATGCGGTCGGTCAGGGTGGCGATCGAGTCCGTGTGGGCGTTCTTGGTGGTTTCCAGCGTGGCGGCGTCGGACGCGACCTTGGCGTGGATCGACCGGATCTGGTCGGTCGCCTGGGTCAGCATCTCGCGCGCCTGGGTGCTGTACTCCGTCCATTTGCCGGGATTGGCCGCCGCCGTCCGCACCAGCTGCATCGCCTTGACCAGGGTCTGGAACGCCTTGTCGTCGGCGCTGACCCCATAGGTCAGGTTCAGGTTGTCGTCGATGGTCACCTGCGACTTGCGGTACGCCTCGGCGTTCTTGCCCTTGGTCAGATATTCGGAATCGTAGAAGGGCAGGTCGGGCGGATCGGCATAGGGGACGTCGATCAGGCTGTCCTGCTCCGGTGGCAGGGTGCCGACCGAGATGGTGTTCTCCAGCGACCCGTTCGTCACCTTGGCGCTGGTCGAGAACAGCGAGCTGCGGTTGGGATGATTGGGGTCGGCGTTGGCCGTGCTGGTCAGCGCGATGCCGGGACCGTTGCCGACCGCGTCGATGGTGACCGGCGGGGCCGGGTTCAGGTTGGCGAAGTTCTGGCGCAGCTTGTCGGCCACCTGGCTGACGTCGGTGACGCCGGCGGCATAGTCGGTGTCGCTGACCGTGTAGCGCACCGTGTAGGTCTGGTAGGGCGGCAGGTCGCGCGGTTCGTTGGGGTATTTCGTGTAGTAGTTCTGGTTGTACGGATCGTCGGGATCGCCGACCGCGACGGTGAATTCGAAGGTGTCGCCGATGTCCACCGCGGCGCCGTTCAGGGTGAAGCTGTCGATCTGCTGCTGCCCGGTCGTCGGCACCTGAGTGGTGGTCGGCGCGGTGACGGTGTTCTCCACCGTGGCGGAGTTGATGACGCGCGCCGACAGGTCGAACGTCTGCCCCGGATCCTGGCCGACCAGCGTGATGATGCCGTTGGAGGTCGACACCGTCATCGGCAGCGGCGGGCTAGCGGCGTTGATCTGGGTGGTCAGCGTCTGGGCGACGAAGGTCAGCGTCTTCGGATCGGTTGCCTGGATCTGATAGCCGAAGGTCTTACCGGAGACCGTCACTTCGAAATAATCGTCGGCGTTCACCACGGCGCCGTTCAGCGTGATCTTGCTGGTCTGCTTCGTCGCCATCAGGTCGGTGACCGGCTCCGTCCCGAACCGCGAGCCGGAGAACAGGTAGCGGTCGCCGAAGCGCTGGTTCATCAGCGCCTGGATGTCGCGCATGGCGCCCTCGGCGCGGTCCTTCACCTGATCGGCCTGCGGGAAGGTGACGGAGAAGCTGCTGCTCGACGACGCCTTCAGCGTGTCGAAGCTGAGGTTCAGGATCGCGCCCTCGCCGGGGCCGCCGGAGATGTTGAAATTGTATCCCTTGCCGTCGTTGGGCGGGGTGGTGCCCAGATTGATGGCGCGGGTGGTCTTGCCGCCCAGCCCGTCGGTCACGGTCACGTCGAAGGTGCCGTTCGGGCCCTGCTGCGACGGAACCGCGGTGACGGTGTATTTGGCGCCGACCGTCAGCTTCGACTTGGTGGCGTCGACCGACATCTTCATCCCGTCGGGATTGGTGTTGATCGGCGTGGCCACGCTGGCCGGACCCGGCTCGAACGGCATCGTGGTGCTGGAGGTCCAGCTCGACACGATCGATTCCAGCGAGGTCAGCACCTTGTCCGTCGCCTGCACGCGCGGCGCCGCCATGTTGATGTTCTGGACGTAGTTGTCCTTCTTCGCCATCTCCGACCGCAGGTCCAGAAGCTTCTGAACCTCCGGCCCGTAGGCGTTGAGATCGACCGACTTCTTGCCCGTGGTCAGCTGTTCGGACAGCTGGTTGATGTCGTTCTGGCCCCCGGACAGGTTCCGGACAAGGCTCAGATATTTCGAGTAGCTGCTGACTCCCGTTATCGAGCTCATCGGACCACCGCCTCCAGCGCGTCAAACATTGCATTGGCCACTTGCATGACCCGTGCCGACGCCTGGTAGGAGGTCTGGAGCTGTTGCAGCTGGGCGATTTCCTCGTCGATGTTCACGCCCGTCTGCGACTGGTACCGCTCGCTGAGGAGCTGCATGGAGGCCTTGTTGGAATCGGCGGCGGTGTTGGCCGTCTTGGCCGCGGACATCCAGGTTCCGGTGATGGCGCTGCCCATGGCGCTGTAGGTGGTGTCCTTCATCTGCAGCCCGTCGGCGCTGAAGCTGCGGCCGGCGGCATTGACCGACTGGACCATGCCGTCGATGGCGGACTGCTTGATTTTGCTGGTGTTGTCCAAAAGCTTGGGGTTGATCGCGATGGTGAAGCGGTCGCTGCCGGTGAAGAACTGGTTGGTCTGTTCGCCGTCGGCGGCCGGGCTGGCATCGTTGTAGGCGTCGGCGAAGCTGGTCGGCTCGCCCGGCTTGGTCGGGCCGGTGAAGGCCTTGGCGAACTCGTCCAGCTGCGAGCGCAGCTTGCGGATGACCTCGGTCGTCGGGTCGCCGCTGGCCGGCGTCGGCGGCTCGGTCGTCGAGCCGTCCTTGCGCATCTGGATCAGCGAGCCCAGCTTGCCGGTGGTCAGGTGGCTGTTGATCGAGGTGATCTGATTGCCGACCTGTAGGTTGATGTTGCCGCCGTCATAGGAAAGATTTGCCGGCTGGGCATCGACCAGCGCCAGGCCAGACGGGGTGAAGATCGCCAGCCGTCCGTCCGGCCGCTCCACGGTGCGGATGCCCATATAGGTGCTCAGTTCGCGCACCAGCCCATCGCGCTTGTCGGCGACGGCGTTGGCGGCGGACCCCTGGCCCTGCAGCGACACCATGTCGTTGTTGATCGAGTTGATCTGCTTCAGCAGGTCGTTGACCGTGTCGACCGACTTGGTGATGTCGGTCGACATGTCACGGTCGAGCTGCTCCACGCCCTCCGACACGCGGCGGATCTCGCGCGAAAAGCTTTCGGCCGCCTGGACCAGCTGGTACTGCGCCGTCTCGTCCTCCGGCGAGGTGGACAGCGTCTTGATCGCCGCCTGGAACTTGTCGGCGTAGTCGTTCAGCAGCGGCGTCCCGTTGGTGGTCCGCATCAGGTCGCCCAGCTGCTGCATGTAGGTCGAGGTCACCTGCGATCCGCCGTCGCGCGAGGTCAGATCCATCACCTGGGCCATCAGCGCCTTGTCGACTTCCCGGCGATAGGTCGTGCTGATGACCTGACCGCTGGCGTCCACCGACTGTTGGGCGGTGTGGCGCGTGCGGGTCGGATCGTTGGCCTGCGCGATGTTGTCCGAAACCAGCTTGACGTTGGTCTGGACCGTGCGCAGCCCGGCCGTGGCACTGTTCAAGGCTGCGAAGAGGGACATGGCAGGAGACCTTTCACGGATCGGGATGGTCGGGGCGGTGCCGGGATGGCCGCCGCCCCCCCATTCAGACGATCAGGGAACTGGCGATCGGTAGTCGGGCGATCGGTAAAGAGGCGATCAGGTAATCAGAAGGTCAGGGCCGCGCTTAGCGCTTCAGCCCCAGCACTTCCTGAAGCATTTCGTCGGAGGTGGTGACGATCTTCGCGTTGGCGGAATAGCTCCGCTGGGTGACGATCATCTTGGTGAATTCGTCGGCGATGTCGACGTTGGAGCTTTCCACGCTGTTTGCCACCACCGCACCGGCGCCGTTCGTCTCCGGATCGTTGAAGTTCGGCTTGCCGGCCTCTTCGCTCTCGACGAAGACGCCGCCGGACTCGCGCTGGAGGGCGTTCGGGTTGTTGAAGGTGATGATCGGCACCTTCGCGATCATCTTCGACCGTCCGTTGTCGTAGTTGACCAGGACGGTGCCGTTGTCGCCGAACACCACGTCCTTGAACTGTCCGCGTGGCGCGCCGTTCTGGACCAGCTGGGTAACGTTGATCTCCTCGCCGGCATACTGGGTCAGGCCGCCCGGCTTCTGGTACTTGCCGAGGTTCAGCGAGATCTGCTGGGGACCGAAGCCGTAATCGACGGTGAAGGTGACGGTGGCGTCGGAGCCGGCCGACTGGTTTGCGGCGCTGACCGCCGTGCCGGTGCCGACCAGGGCGGTGGAGATGTTGGTCAGCGTGCCGACCGTCTCCGGTGTCTTGCCGAAGGTCAGGCCGATATGGGCCGGCGTCTGGCCAGCGACCGCGCTCTGGTCCAGGGTGAACTGATAGGCAGTCGCGTCGTTCACGGTGCCGGTCGCCGTCGCATCGCTGGTCACGGCCAGCACGTTGCCGGTCACCGTCGCGGTGCCGCCGGCGGCGGTGATCTGAGTGGCGAAATAGTTCAGCACCGCGTTCGGCGTGCTGTAGGTGTTGATGTTGGCGTTGTCCAGGGTCAACGAATAGGTCGTGCCGCCGGCGGTCACGGTGTAGGTGTCGCCGACGTCCACCGTCGATCCGCCCAGCGTGATGGAGCCGGTGCCGGTCATCGTGTTGGCGTTGGCCGGCGTGGCCGCGGTCTTGGCAGTCACGGTGATGACGCCGCCCTGCGCGGTGGCGGTCACCGGCAGCGAGGTGTTGGAGTTGATCTTGTTCGCCAGCGCCGCGGTGATGTCCTCCATCGTCATCTCTTCGCCGGTGGTGCTGTAGGTCACCGCCGTGCCGTTGATGCTGAGGGTGTATTGCGTGCCGATGTCGCCCGGCGTGCCGGTCAGCGTCACCGTGCGGCTCTGGCGCACGCCGGCCACGCTGGCGACCGACGGCAGCGAGCTCATCGTGTTCACCGACGCGCTGGAGTTGGTCACGCTGGCGCTGGAGGTGACATTGGTGTTCACCGCATTGGCCTGGATCGACAGGATGTTGCCGGCCGACGAGGCGGTGACGGTGGAGCCCAGCGCCTGATTGATCTTGCCGGCCAGCTGGGACACGACGTCGCTCACCGTCGAATAGCTCTGATAGGTCGCGGCGGTCACCGTGTAGCTGATCGGCGTGCCGTTCACATTGATGGTGAAGGAGTCGCCGACTTCGACCTGCGTCTGCGGGAACTGGAACTTGTCGATTTCACCGGCGCTCGCCGTCGCCGCCGTCGAGGTCTGGGAAACGATGGTGTTGGTGGTGTTGGTGCCGGACACCACGTCGGTGTTCAGCTTGAACGGGGTGCCGGGATCGCGGGCGGTGACGCGGATCGTCTGGCCCGACGAGGTGGCGAGCACGGATGCCGCCGGCGAGGCGGAGTTGATCTGGTTGGCCAGCGCGCCGGCCAGACCGGAATATGTCCGGATCGACCCGATGTTGTCGGCCGTGATCTTCAGGCTGTAGTTGGTGCCGTTGACCTTGACCGAATAGGTGTCGCCGATGCGCAGGTTGTCCTGGCCGTTGGTGTTGTTGCCGGCCAGGGTGATGACGTTCACCTGGGCGACCGCGGTCTGGCCGGGAATGTTCTGGCCGAAGGTCACGGTGGCGGGATTGCCGGTGAAGGTGCCGTCGACCGGCTTGGTGTTGGAACCCGGCGCGTCCAGGACCATGCGCCAGCTGCTGTCCGCCTGCTGCCGCCACTTGAAGTTGACGGTGCGCGGGTTGCCCTGGCTGTCGAAGATCTGGATGCTGCTGTCGGGAATCTTCTCACCCGGCTTCGGCGTTGCCGGCAGGTTGGCGGACAGGTCGATGGTGTTGGTCGCCACCGGCTTGTCGATCAGCGAGTTCACCTGGATCGGCGCCACCTGGTCCTTGTGCAGGACGCCCGTCACCGGATCGACCAGCCAGCCGTTCAGGGCATAGCCGGAGCTGTTGACCAGATAGCGGCTCTTGTCCAGTTCGAAGTCGCCGGCGCGGGTGTAGAAGGCGGCCGAGGAGTTGACCGTGCCCGTCTGCGTCTGCACCAGCGTGCTCGACCCCTGGGTGGCGACCTTGGTGACGCTGAAGAAGCCCTGGCCCTGGATGGCGATGTTGGTCGGGCTCTGCACCTGGGTCAGGCTGCCCTGGATGTTGTTCATGAAGACCGGCTGCGCCGTGACCCCGCCCGGTTCGTGCAGACGCTGGCTGGACTGCAGGACCATCGTCTCGAAGGCCGAATCGACCCGCTTGTAGCCGATGGTCGAGCTGTTCGCGATGTTATCCGAGATATGTCCGAGCGCCTTCGACTGGGCATTCAGGCCGAGAACGGCGGTTGTCATCGAACCGAAGATGCTCATGGCCGGGGTCTCCGAAAGAAAGGGCAAAGGTCTTCTGCGCCCTATCAAGCAAGCGGAGTGCCAACCGCCACGCCAGCCATAACCCTATGAAATTGGCTGTTCTTTTGCGAAAGCGTCACGGCGGGGCCGGAATTTGCCGGCAGGTAGGAAAGTTTCGCCTAGTACCGCCGGGCCGGACGGGCAGAAAGCTCCCGCCGAAGTTGCCGCCCTTATCCCGTCCTTATCCCGTGACCATCCGGGCGGCGCGGGCGGCCTGCGCCTTCAGCACGGCGGCGGCGGTGCCCAGCGTGGTGGTCCAGTCACCGGGGCGCGGCTGGCGGAACAGCCGAAGCGACGGGTACCAGGGGCTGTCGGCGCGGTCGAGCATCCAGCGCCAGTCCGGCACATGGGGAAGCATCAGCCAGCACGGTACGCCCATCGCCCCGGCCAGATGGGCGATGGCGGTGTCGACCGTCACCAGCAGGTCGAGGTTGGCGAGGATGGCGGCGGTATCGGCGAAATCGCGCACCCGCTCCATCGCGTTCGGGATCGCCACGCCGGGCAGGCGGTCCAGGACGGCCGCCGCGTCGCCGGTCTGCAGGCTGACGAACCGCACCCCCGGCACCGACAGCAGCGGTGCCAGGGCCGCCACCGGGATCGAGCGGCTGCGGTCGTTGCGGTGCTGCGGGTTGCCGGCCCAGACCAGCCCGACCCGCAGGCCGGCCCCGTTTCCATCGCCATCTGCCTCGGCCAGCCGGTCGCGCCAGCGGTCGACGTCGCCGGGATCGGGGGCGAGATAAGGCACGCCGGCGGGAACGGTCCCCAGTTCGGTGCCGAAGGCCCGCGGCAGGCTCATCAGCGGACAATGGAGGTCGTGCGGCGGCGGATCCTCCCCACGCACCAACACCTGGATCGACGATCCCAGGCAGCGCCCCAGGCTGTGGTTGAA
Organism: uncultured Azospirillum sp.; assembly: GCA_965650625.1. Taxonomy (GTDB): domain Bacteria; phylum Pseudomonadota; class Alphaproteobacteria; order Azospirillales; family Azospirillaceae; genus Azospirillum. The sequence continues at coordinate 74,562 of CBFGPE010000002.1, forward strand.
CAGTCGGTAGAGCAGCAGGTGCGTTTCCAGCACCACCCGGCCGCCGCCCTGCGCCGCGATCTTTGCCACCAGCGGGGCATAGCGCACGAACTGGATGGCGTCACCGTATCCCTGGTCCATGTGCAGCAGGATGGTGGCGCCGCCCGGTGGTTGGCCGGCCCAGGGCGGGCTGGCGAAGCGGCGCCAGCGATGCTCGAATCCCTCCCAACCCGCGCGCAGATCGCCGCGGACCAGCCGCCCCACCGCGCGCGCCAAATGAGCGTCGCCATTGGCGGGATTGCGTGCCAGCACGGCGTCGAAGCAGGCCTCCGCCTCGTCGAAGCGGCGCTGGTCGCGCAGGACAGTGCCGAGATTCAGCAGGGTCGCCGCATGGCCGGGGCGCAGCCGGGCCGCACGGTCCAGCCAGCGTCGCGCCTCGGGGTAGCGGGCCAGCGCATGCAGCGAGGCGCCCAGCGCCTCCAGCGCGTCTCCGTCAGCCGGGTCGAGCGCCAGGGCGCGCCGCAGCACCGGTTCTGCCCGCTCCGGCATCTCCGCCGCCCGCAGGGCCGCCCCCAGATGGCCCCAAGGCGCCGGGGCGGTGGGGCGGACGCGCACCGCACGGCTGATCCACCGCACCGCTGCCGTCGCGTCGCCCGTCTGCGCCCGCAGCACGCCGGACAGGTGCAGCGTGTCGGGCTGTGCCGGCTCCGCCGCGAGGATCCGGCGATAGGCATCGGCCGCCGCATCGGCATGGCCGGCCATGTGGTGGTTGACGGCGGCGTTGAGAGCGTCCAGGAGTGTAGCCATACCCTCTTCTCTACACCGGCCGGCCGGGCAGGGCGAGAATCCAGAATCACCAAGAGCCGACGATCAGGAGCCTGTCACGGCAATGGACGACCGCCTTCCGACTCATCTCTGGGTTTCCGCCCATATCCGCGCCGCCGACGCCCAGGGCGTGGCGATGACCGTGGTCCGCAAGGGCGATCCCAGCCGCGGCACGGTGATCCTGAAGATCAACCGGCTCGACCGGACCTTCTCCGTGCTGGTCCAGACCCGCGAGGCAGATGGCGAGCGGCTGTTCTGGGCGCGCGGCACCGGCGCCGCCCCCGTGCCGGAGGCCGATGCCGACGCCTACATCGCCCGTCAGCTCCGCTACGACCCGGACGTCTGGGTGGTCGAAGTGGAGGACCGCCAGGGCCGCCACTGGTTCGATGGGCCGGTGCGCTGACAGGCGGTTACGGTGGTGATTTGGGCTGTGGAGTGGGCGGCGCACCGATGATGGACAGCCGAAGCTCCTTGACCTCATCCGCCGTCGGCGGACGGGACCGGCCGTCATGGGTGGTGATGCGCAGGCGGAGCGCAAGGCGCCCGTCCCGCAATGCCCCGGCCGGGACCGGAATGGTCACGGTCCCGGCACCCTGACCGCGCTGGGGGCCAAAGGGGGCCGCGGCGCCGATAGGCATGCCGTCCGCGGTGGCGACCTCCACCGTCTGTCCGCGAGTCAGCGGGCCGAGGGTAAGCGCAAGGATGGCGGCCTCACCCTGCTGCGGCGGATGCGGCGGGGCGAGCACCATGTCCCCATTGCCGTCCGGCGTCCCGGACGGGGTCGCCGGCCCCGCGCCCGCGGGCTGGCCCGTCAAAACCAGCAGCGCGAGCAGGGCGGCGGCCGGCAAGCCGTCTCGCCGGCCCTTACAGGGCTTGAAGCGAGACCGCCTTGACGGCGGCGTTGGTGGTGGAGCCATTGGTCGGGACAAGGCGGACCTCCAGCGTTGCGGATGCTGCCGGCGCCGCCGCGTTGGCTGTCGGGCTCTGCGCCAGCGCGGCGGTGTGTGCGGCCTGGGGCAGCGGCAGCGTGAAGGTGGCGTCGTCCGCCATGCCGTGCATGGCCGGTCCGAAGAAGCCGATGGTGCCGCCGTAATAGGGGCTGTCCGCCGCCACCTTCGTCACGCCGGCCGGCGCGTTGATCAGCAGGTCGAAGCTCCGCGGGGCGCCGGTGCCGGCAGGGCGGCTCACCTTGACCGCCATCACCACCGGGCTGGACGGCGCCGCCGACAACTGCACCGATCCCACGCCCTTCGCCACCGTGCCCCTGACCGGAGTCTTGACCTGAGCAGACGGATTGGCCGCCGCCACCTGCGCCGATTCCGTGTCGCCGAAGCCGTGCCGGTACTCGTACTGGAACCGTTCGGTGCTGAGATAGTCACCGGCGCGACCGTCGAGGACATAGGTGCCGTCGGCGCGGACGAAGAACAGGAAGGGTTCACGGGACAGCTGCGACAGCTCCTCCTTGTCGGTCGGCAGGATCGGCAGGCCGAGGCGCTGCTGCTTGCGCGTCCAGACGTCCCACAGCCGGTCCATATTCGAATGGTGCAGGAAGAAGACCGGGTCGACCGGCGACAGGAAGTTGGTCATGTTGCCGTAGGGACCCGGATCCCACGGGCCGACGCCGCCGATGTAGTTGTGGACGAGGTTGTGCGGTTGGCCCTCCAGAACGGAGAATTGGGTATCCCCGCCCGGCATGACGTTGTGCGACGCCGTCTTGGAGCTGGTGAAGCTGCGCGTCACGTCGGCGTTGTAGTAGTCCACCGGCAGCAGTCCGGTCAGCACCGTATGGGGCGAGCAGGCCTTGGCCGTCTTGTCGTCCAGCTTCGGATTCTCACGAGTCAGATAGCGCGCCCGGTCGGTCGCGGCGAAGGCCTGGTTGCCCGGATCGCACTTGCCGTGGCTGCAGCCGGTGACGTCGTCCCACAGCTTGTCGAAGCTGCTGTAGCCGCGGATGTCCAGCTGCTTGCGCTGCGCCGTATTCAGCGTGTCCCAATACTTCTTCATCGCCGGTTTGATGGTGACGGTGAAGGTCTTCAGGTCCTTGGTGTAGGGAAGGAAGGCTTCGCTGACCGGGGTCAGGGCGCCGTCGAACATCTCGTTCGGGATCTGCGGCAGAACCGTCCAGTCCCAATAGGGGAAGGCGAAATTCGGATTGTCGCTGTACCTGCGCACCGTCTCCTCGAAATAGCCGAGATAGCCGCGGTGCCAGACATAGAACCACCAATTGCCATGCGGGCAGTCCATGAAATGGACGAAGGCGTTGCGGAACCAGTTGTGCGGATGGTCGGGCGGCAGGCTCACCATACGCTGGACGGCGGTGGCGTAGCTGCGCAGCATCGCCTTGCCTTCGTCGCTGGTCGCGCTGTAGCGAATGTATTTCGCCGTGGCCGCCCGCGCCGGGGCGAAGGGCAGCATGGAGGCACCCGCCACAGCGGCGGCGGATGCCATAAAATCGCGCCGATTGAAATTCATTTCGGTCAAGCTCCCGCATAACGATAAAAACAGGAGAAGCTTGTATAGGAAACTGACTGTTTGCACGCGGAATCGACCACCGATGCCGCGCCGAAGGCAACGGACGAAAGCCAGCATATTAAGATATGTTCGGTCCATGCACAGGCTTGCCACCGGCCGGCAGATCGGGCGGGCGAAGGCGGCAGCGAACTATGCCACCGCCGTGACTCGGGGGAAACGCAGGGTGAAGCGGGTGCCCTCGCCGGGGCGGCTCTCCACCCCAATGGTGCCGTGCAGGCGACCGGTCACCAGATTATAGACGATGTGCAGCCCCAGCCCGCTGCCGCCCGACCCGCGCCGCGTGGTGAAGAAGGGATCGAAGACCTTGGGCAGGACTTCCGGCGCGATGCCGGCGCCGTCGTCGCCGATCGACAGCTCCACCATGTCACCCTCTGCCATGCGGGCGGCGATGGCGATGCGGCCGGGCTGCTCCGGATCCAGCGCATGGACCAGCGCGTTCATGATCAGGTTGGTCAGGATCTGCGACAGCGCCCCCGGATAGCCGTCCAGTTCCAGATCCACCGGGCAATCGATGTCGATGGTCAGCGCCGGCCGCGTTTTGTAGGTCGGATGCAGGCTGCGCAGCAACTCGTCGATGTAATCCCGCAGCAGGAAGGCGCGGCGCTCGTCGCTGGACTGGTCGACGGCGACCAGCTTGAAGCTCTGCACCAGATTGGCCGCACGGGTGCTGTTGGACAGGATCAGGCTGGCCATCTCCATCCCGTCGCTGAGGAAGCGCTGGAAGTCGGACTTCTTCAGCGCGTTCGCCGTGTGGCGGTCCGACAGCTCGCCGATCAGCGCCTGCAGCTGCGAGGCGCCGGTGATGGTGATGCCGATGGGCGTGTTCACCTCGTGCGCCACGCCGGCGACCAACTGGCCGAGCGAGGCCATTTTCTCCGCCTGGATCAGGCTCGCCTGCGTCGCCTTCAGTTCGCAGAGCGCCCGTTCGGCGGCGTCGCGCGACTGGCGCAGCGCATTCTCCGCCTCGACCTCGCGCGTCACGTCGACCACCACCGCCTGGACCGCCGGGCCGTCCATCCAGTCGACACGCCGGCCGGTCAGCTCCACCCACAGTTCGGCGCCGTCGGGGCGGCAGGCGCGGATCCGGCGGCGCGGGGTGGATTGTCCACCCTCCAGCAGATGGTCGTAATTGTCGATCATCGACTGCCGCGCCTCCACCGCCACGACGGACAGCAGCGACGGCAGGGCCATCACCTCCGCCACCGTCAGCCCAAGCATGGCGGCGAAGCTGTCGTTGGCGTAAAGGGCGTGGAAATCGCGATGGATGATGATGCCCTGGATTGAGCCCTCGACCAGATCGCGGAACCGCCGCTCGTTGTCGGCCAGTGCCTGCTGACGCCGGTCGATCTCGTCGATGAAGTAGCGGATCGAGGCGCCGATGTCGGTGATCTCGTCGTCGCCGTCCACAGGGACCGGAACCGTCCCGGCCGCTCCGCCGCCGACCTGCCGGTTTCCCGACAGCCGGGCCAGTACCGCCCGGTTCATCGCCACCAGCCGGGAGGACAGGAAGCGGCGGAAGATGAAATAGACGCCGACCGCCAGCAGGATCGACGCGCCGGCCAGCATCATGACCGTGCGGGTGCGTTCGGCGATCAGCTCTGCCAACGCATCGGTGCGCTCGGCCGACTGGTCGCGAATGGAGTCGTAGAGCGCGCCGGTGGACCGCTCGACCGTCTCCACCAGCACCTGGGCCTGCCCGGTCAATGCCTGGGCGCGGTTGCGTGCCTGCAGACGGTCGATGGCGCTTTCGAACATTCCGCCCTGTGCCACCAGAAGCGAAAACAGCTCCTCCTGCACGGTCGACATCATCTGGCCGGTGGTGTCCGGTGCGCCGGCCGACAGCCGGGACAAATCGGCCAGCGCGCGTTCCACCGATCTCGCCTCTCCCTTCAGACGGCTGAGATGGTCGAGCTGCATGGCTCCCGCCGCCCGCGCCATCAGCGCACCGATGCGCGCGGCCCACGCCCCGGTCTCGGGCATGCTTTCCATGGAGGCCGCCAGCCGGCCGAGCGCGCGGGCGGCCTCGGCCTGACGGTCGCCATAGTCGATCTGGCGGGTGACCTCTGCATTCAGGTCGGCGACGGTGGCGGCCAGGATCAGCAGGGTTGAGCGGGTCTGCTCCAGCAGGCGGACATTGCCGTCGCGCTCCTTCCCGTCCCCGACATCCTCCTTCATCAGGCCGCGCATGCGGGCGACCAGAAGCTGCATCGAATCCAGCTCCCTCACCAGCCCATCATAGATGGACCGGCGCTGCGGCGTCGAAGTCGCGGCGGCAAGCTGCGGCAGTTGCGCCACCAGCTTCTGCAGCGACCCGTGCAGTTCGGCGCTGGTGATGACCTCCGGCAGGGTGTTGGACGACAGGGCCGTCACCTCGGCGCGGAACAGGCGGAACGACGACATCGACACGCCGCCGATCAGCACCACCAGCAGCGCCATCACCGACAGCCCCAGCGTGATGCGCACCGCGATGCCGAAACGCCGCGTCCGGTTCGGCGGCGTCTGCGGCCCCGGCGTCACGCCCGTCGCCGGTGCGGGCAGCGTGGCGGCCCGCGCCGGGCTCTGCACGACAGTCGACGTGCTCCGCACGGTGTTGGAGGTACTCCGCACCGTGTTAGCCGTGCTCCGCACGGCGGACGGGGACAGGCTGGTGGAAAGTTGGCCGTCCATCACCGCCTCACCGTCATGCGGCCGTCCAGCCGGGGAACGAACTCGCCGCTGCGGGCGATCTGGTCGATCATCTGGGTGGAGATGAACTCGCTGTTGCGGTCTTCGACCAGCCTCGGCACGCCGGCCAGCACGCCGTACCCGTCGCCGCCCGCCGCCAGGAAGCTGCTGGTCGCGAGCCGGTAACGGGTCGACCGGCCGACCGGCTTGCCGCCGACCGACAGGCTGCGCAGCCGCTGGCCGGGCGGGCGGGTCAGATCGACCTCCGCACGGGCGTTGGACAGGTGGGGAAAGCGGCCCTGCAGCTGCTCGACCGTCGAAACACCGCTTTCCACCGCTTCCCAAAGCTGCTGTCCGGTGACATCCAGCACGACGCCGACATCGTGGAAGGGAAGCTCGCTGTAGATGTCGCGCCGGGTCAGCAGGGTGCCGGCCGGATATTGACGGTCGCCACGGATGCCGCCGCCGTTGATCAGCGCCACGTCGGCGTCGAGCGTTTCGCGCAGCGTGTCGACCACCGCATTGGCGAAGGCGTTCTCGCCCGTCCGCAGCGACTCCTTGCGGGTGTCCAGCGGAGCGGTGAGACGTCCCACCTCCATCCGCAGCATGGTGTCGAGCCGCGCCGCATAAGCCTTGGCCTGGATCAGCGTGGCGGGATCGGGCGGCACCGTCGCGCTGTCGATCAGGCGGGGCGCCGGGGTCCAGCTCACCTGCTGCTTGCCATCCGGCCCGGTCCTGCGTTCCACCGTCAGATCAAGCGCAAGCACCCAGGCCGCCTGCGGCCCAACGGTGGCGGATAGAAAACGCCCGTCGTAATCGACGGCGAAGGGGCGGTTGCGGTCCTGGTACAGCACGATGTCGGCGGGGCGGGCGTCCAGCACGCTACGGTGGGTGTCGCCGGCGTAACCAGTCATCGCCACCACCAGATCGGCGCCGTCGGCCCGCAACGCCGCGGCCTTGGCCGTCAGCGCCGGAACCGGATCGCGGAACTCCGTCCGCTGGGCGCGGGTGGTCTCCCGCGTCAGCACCGGCGTGGCCGCCATCACGCCGATGCGCAAGGGGCCGGCGTTCAGCACCACCGCGTCCTCCAGCCCGTCCGGTGTCCGGCCGGTGGCACGGTCCACCGTGTTGGTGGTGACGATGGGAAAGCCGGCCTCGAAGGCGCGGGCGCTCAGCCGGTCGTCGCCATGGTGGAACTCGCGGTTCAGTGCGGCCATCGCGTCGATGGTCATGCCGTTCAGCAGGTCGATGATGTGCGCGCCCTGGTCGTAGAAGGCGAGCACCGACGGCGCCAGCGTCTGGCCGCCATGCAGGACCAGCAGGTTGGGATGGGCGGCCCGTTCCTGGCGGATCGTCCCGGCCAACCGGGCCATGCCGCCGCGCCCGGCGGTCTCGTCCAGGTCGGTGGTGCCCTGGGTGTAGAGGATGGTCAGATGGACCGGCCCGGTATCCGCCGCGGCCTTCCCATCCCGAGCCACGGCCGAGGCATCAGGTTGCTGCGCCTGCGCCGGCAGAACCGCTGCAGACAGACCAAGGCCGAGGCCGAGCGCCAGCGATGCGGCGAGGGACGACAATGTCCTGCCGAACCGGATCCGCGTCCCGCCGGCAGCGCCGTTGAATATACCGATAGTGTCCATAGCCCGGCGTCACCTTTGCCCCCGCGCCGGATTATGCTCATTTCCACGTCACTGTTGAAGCAAAGCCGCGTTACGGGATTGTCATATTGAGGACACACGGCGTGGAAGAGCCCGTTTCATCCATTCGTAGACACCGAGAACTCGCAAAATTCCGATCAACTTCATCCTCAGCGGCGCCGGAACTGCGGCAAAACGTGGCGCCAGGCCGGCGCGCCGGGTTTTCGACAGTGTCGCCCGGCGGGCATAGGCGACGCGGTGAGGGGTGACGCGACGGCTGGCTGTATCGAAACAGGCGAAGCAGGCGCGGGCGTCGGAACCGCGCGGCTCCCCCACCGTGCCGGGGTTCAGCAGATACAGCCCGTCGGCCCGCAAATCCGCCCGGCCGTCGAGCGGCACCGCCTGCACCGCCCCGTCCCGCCATTCCCACAGCCCCGCCCGGTGGGTATGGCCGAAGACGCAGATCCGCGCGCCCGATGGATGTGCCGCGAGCGCCTGAAGGCTCAAGGCCCGCTTGCCGTCGTCGTCCAGCCGGACCAGTTCCTTTCCCACCTCCGGATGCAGGGCGCCATGGACGGCGACCAGCGTTCCTTCGATATCGGCGGTCAGCGGCAGGGCCGCCAGGAAGGCGCGGCTGTCCTCGTCGAGCCGCGCCCTGGTCCAGGCGACGGCACGCGCGGCCGGACCGCTGAACCCTTCGGTGCCGATGGCGCCGGTCACCGCCCGGTCATGGTTGCCGGCGATGCAGACGGCGCCGGCCTGCCGCAGCAGGGCGATGCAGGCGGCGGCGTCGGTGTTGTAGCCGACGATGTCACCCAGGCAGACGATACGCTCCGCCCCCTCCGCCCGGATGGCGTCGAGCGTTGCCTGCAACGCCTCGAGATTGGCGTGGATGTCGGAAATGAGCGCGATCTTCATGGTTTCTGCGCTCAGGGCTTGGCCAGCCGGGCGGGACCGGCGATGCTGGGAATGCGCGCCAGCAGTCGATCCAGCTTCGGCCGCAGGAAGGGCATCGGGTCGTCCGGCGTGATCGCCTTCGCCTCGCAGCGCGCGACCCAGGCCAGCCAGCGCGCCGTCGGCACGCCGCCGTCCAGCGCCGTCAGCCGGTCCTTGCTGATGTGGCACCAGCAGGCGCCGGGCCGGGCCTTCGCCGCGGCAGGGCGGGGGCGGCCGGTCAGGTCGGCCTGCACCATCGCCGGCAGGTTGACCCCGGCGACCGCACCCAGATGGTGCCACAGGTTGAAGCGCGGATTGATCTCCAGCAGGTGCAATCGGCCGTCCGGATCGCGCTTGAAATCGAACTTGGCGACGCCCTTCAGGCCGATGCGGGCCGCGATATCCCGTCCCAGCGCCGCCACGTCGGCTCCCTCGCCGTCGATGTCGGTGATGGTCAGCGCGGTGCTGTGGCCGTAATCGACCGGATAGGTCCGGATCTTGCGGCCGGTGAACTCGCCGGCCACGGCGCCGTCGGCATCGATATAGACATGGTGGCTCTCGATCCGGGTCTCCGGTCCGGGGATCAGTTCCTGCGCCAGCAGGTCGATGCCGACCGGGATCAGCCGCGGCCACAGGGCGCGAAGCTCATCATGCCCGTCCAGGCGGATCGCCTTGCCCAACCCCTCGATCTCGTCCCAGGGCGGACGGCGGGTTAGCGGCTTGACGATGAGCGGATAACGCAGGTCCAGATCCGGCGCCTCGCTGCCGGGCAGGGGGCTCAGGCGCCGGGTGCGGGGAACCGGCAGGTCCAGCCGCTCCGCCAATGCCTGGAACCGCCCCTTGTCGACCAGCGTCTCCACCAGATCGGCATCTGCGAGGGCAAAGCGGAAGACTGCGGACAGACGGTCGCGGTGGCGCGACACCATCAGAAGCTGCGCATCCTCCTCCATATAGAGCACCGGCTTTTCGGCCTGCGCGGCACCGAACCGCAGCAGCCGGTCGACCAGCACGTCGTCGTTGCCGCCCTCCCACGGGATCAGCCGCTCGGTGAAGCGGGAATGGGCGGTCGCGCCTCCCGGCGGTCCGACCACGGCACAGCGGATGCCGGCCAGCCCCAGCGGGCGCACCAGATCCATGTCGCCCAACACGCAGGCCAGCGGCCCGGCTTTCCTTCCCGTTGCCATGGCGAACGCTCTCCCTTCTCAGATCCCTTTTGCCGGAGCGATCCAGCCGCGCAGCGACCGTTTGACGGCATCGACCATCACCCCGCGCGCCCGGCGGCAATGCGCCTCCATCCGCCGGCTCAACCGATCGGGGCCGAGCGTCAGCCAGTTCATCGGCTGTTCGGCGTTGGAGAGCAGCGGCTTGTGCCCGGCCGGCGTCGACATGAAGTCGTAGCAGTCCTCGCCGCGGGCGAGCGCATCCTCGATGGCCAGCACATGGCTCAGCAGCCCCGGCTTCAGCCGGTTGTCCGCCTCGAAGGCGAAGCCGCCCTGATAATTCAGGACGCGGTTGCGGTGGACGAAGTTATAGAGATAGCCGATCGGCTGCCCGCCGACGCTGATCCGGCTCAGCCGCACCGCACCGCGCGGCAGCCCCTCGGCGATCAGCCTTTTGTGGAAGGGGCGGAAGGCCGGGTTGGCGAAGGCACCGGCCTGTCCGCGCGCCTGCCAGCCGGCCTGATGCAGGACCTCCAGCCCGGCGAAATACTCCATCGCCTCGTCCACCGTCCCGGCGATGCGGTGATCCAGCGCGCCACGGGCGCGGTAAAGCCGCTCCGTCCGGTTCACCGCCGCCCGCGTGTTGCGGCCGAGGCCGCCGCGGAAGTCGCCGCCGCCGGCCCGCACCGTGCCGAGGTCGACCCATTGCGCCGAATCCGCGATGCGCAATTGCAGCGTATGACCGGTCCGCGCAGCCACCCGCCGGGCGGCGCGCTCCGCCGCCAGGGTCAGCCCGCCCAGCACCAGTTCGTCGTTGGCGGTCAGCCGCTCGTCCAGCCAGTGCAGCATGGCGTCCGTCACCTCTTCGGCGACACGGCGGTCGGCGAGGATGCCGTTATACTCCATGAACAGGCGGTCATAGCTGCGGTCGCCGGTCTCGTGCAGCATCCAGCAGCGGCTGGGCAGCAACCCGAACCGCCGCCGCACGCGCGGGCAGAGCACGGCCAGACCGACCGGTTCGTCGCCCCGCAATGCCACCAGCAAGTTCGGCTCGATGCCATCCGGCATCTGCGCCAGCCAGGAGCCGATCCAGGTCCAGGAAAGAAAGAAGGAAGAGTCGGCGCGGCTCTCCAGCTCCGTCCATGCCCGTGCCAGTTCCGGCATGGAGGGCAGGGGGTGCAGGGAAATCCGTATTTCGGTGGATATGGCGGGACCGGTCGCCGCTTCCATGGCGGGACCGCCGGAGTTCGGACGGGCGGAGTCGGGGCGGGGCCAGATGCTCATCGGCGCGGCGTCTCCGGAAGATATTCTCTACCGAAAACAACACGCTGGATCCGGGAACGGTCCCGTCTACGCCGGGGAGCTCCAAAAGTCTGCGCGGCGCAAAAGGATAAGGCGAAAGAAGCGGATTCTATACCGATACGCCGGCCCGGCGGTCGATGCCGGGCCGGCTGTCGGGGACCTCAGCGCTTGACCGTATCGGCGGACTGGCCGAACAGGATCTTCTTGCTCTCCTCGTTCACCGTGGGCGTGCGGTTGGGGTTCACGGCCTGCCCCTTTTCATAGGCGCGCACCACCGCCGGCCGCTCCATGATCGCGTTGAACCAGCGCTTCAGGTTGGGGAAGTTGTCCAGATCCTGCTGCTGGCGTTCATGCGGGACGACCCAGGGATAGCTCGCCATATCGGCGATGGACAGCTCCGCCCCGCCCAGGAACTCGTTGTCGGCAAGGCGCTTGTCCATCACGCCATAGAGGCGACCCGTCTCCTTGACGTAGCGTTCCATGGCGTAGGGGATGCGTTCCGGCGCGTACTGCACGAAATGATGATTCTGGCCGGCCATCGGGCCGAGGCCGCCGACCTGCCAGAACAGCCATTCGAGAACCGTCTTGCGGCCGCGCACGTCGCTGGGCAGGAACTTGCCGGTCTTCTCGGCCAGATAGACCAGGATGGCGCCGGATTCGAAGACGCTGATCGGCTCGCCGCCGTCGGCCGGGGCGTTGTCGATGATCGCCGGCATGCGGTTGTTGGGCGAGAAGGCAAGGAATTCCGGCTTGAACTGGTCGCCGGTGGAGATGTTCACCGGCTTGAACTGGTAGTCCAGCCCGGCTTCCTCCAGAAAGATCGTGATCTTGTGGCCGTTCGGCGTCGGCCAGAAATAGAGGTCGATCATCCCAAACCCTCCTGTGATTTATCGGCCGGCCGTTTCGGGCCGGTGATTTCGGCAAAAGGTTAACCGCTTCGCCCCGACTGGCAAGCCCGCACGGACGCGCGGCAGACCTTCGATCCGCCAAACTAATTTCGTATATCGGAATGCAATTTCATTTTGTTGACAGCCTCTGCCCCATCTGTCAGCGTGGCCAACGAACAGATGAGGCGGCGCCCCCTCAATCCATGATTTTTCCCTGAAATCATTCTCCCCGGACGGAGAGCACGCATGGCCTTGGACAAGGACGTTTTGGATCAACTGCTGGACACGCTGGGGCGCTTCGTCCGTGAAAAGCTGGTCCCGCTTGAGCATAAGGTGGCGGAGGAAGACGCCATTCCGCCCGAGGTGATCGCCGCGATGCGCGAGATGGGCCTGTTCGGCCTGTCGATCCCGGAGGAGTATGGCGGGCTCGGCCTGTCGATGTCGGACGAGGTGCAGGTCGCCTTCCAGCTGGGCCAGACCTCTCCCGCCTTCCGCTCGTTGATCGGCACCAACAACGGCATCGGCTCGCAGGGCATCGTCATCGACGGGACGGAGGAGCAGAAGCAGCGTTATCTGCCGCGTCTGGCGGCCGGCGAGATCGTCGGCGCCTTCGCCTTGACCGAGCCGGAATCGGGGTCGGATGCCGGCTCGCTGCGCACCACCGCGCGGCGTGACGGCGACCACTTCATCCTGAACGGCACCAAGCGCTACATCACCAACGCGCCGCAGGCCGGGCTCTTCACCGTCTTCGCCCGCACCGACCTGGACAGCCGCGACGCCCGCGGCGTGTCGGCCTTCCTGGTGGAAGCCGGGACGCCCGGCCTGTCGCTCGGCCCCATCGACAAGAAGATGGGCCAGAAGGGCGCCCACACCTGCGACGTGATCTTCGAGGACTGCCGCGTTCCGGCCAGCGCCATCCTGGGCGGCAAGGAAGGGCAGGGCTTCAAGACGGCGATGAAGGTGCTGGACCGTGGCCGGCTGCACATCGGCGCCGTCTGCGTCGGTCTGGCGGAGCGGCTGATCCGCGACAGCCTGTCCTACGCGATGGAGCGCAAGCAGTTCGGCCAGCCGCTCGCCGAATTCCAGCTGATCCAGGCGATGCTGGCCGATAGCCGGGCGGAAGCCTACGCCGCCCGCTGCATGGTGGTGGAGACCGCGCGACGCCGCGACGACGGACAGAACGTGAACACCGATGCCGCCTGCTGCAAGATGTTCTCGACCGAGATGGTCGGCCGCGTCGCCGACCGGGCGGTGCAGATCCATGGCGGTGCCGGCTACATCGCCGATTACGGGATCGAGCGCTTCTATCGCGACGTCCGCCTGTTCCGCATCTATGAGGGTACCACCCAGATCCAGCAGCTCGTCATCGCCCGCAACATGATCCGGGAGGCGGCATGACTGTGGGGCGGCCGGTTCCCGACTTCGCCGCGATGGTGGCGGCGCTGCCGCCGCGCATCAGCCACGCCGCGCTCGCCTGGGCGGAACGGACGCCGGACGCCCCCGCCCTGTTCGACGGGACGCAGGAATGGAGCTACCGCCGCCTTGCCCAGGCGGTGGGCGGCGCCGCCGCGCATCTCCGGCGGCTGGGGGTGCTCGGTGGCGACCGGGTGATGATCGTCTGCGAGAACGGCCTCGCGGCGGTCACCCTGATCCTGGTGGCGAGCGAGTGCGACGCCTGGCCGGTCATCGTCAACGCCCGCCTGTCGGACCGCGAGATCGACACCATCCGCGACCACTGCCAGCCGCGCCGGATCTTCTATACCGATACGGTATCCCCCGATGCCGCCGCCCACGCCGCCCGCCATGGCGCCGAACCTCTCGTCGACCCCGGTCTGCCGCCGATGTCGGTCGGTCCGCTGCTGGAGGCCGAACCGGAGCCGGTCCATGCCGGCAACCAGCGGCAGGTCGGTGCGCTGATCTACACGTCCGGCACCACCGGCAAGCCCAAGGGCGTGATGCTGTCCCACCGCGGCCTGCTGTTCGTCGCCTCGGTGTCGGGCTGGATGCGCGGGCTGGGGCCCAGCGACCGCACCTATGGCGTGCTGCCGGTCAGCCATGTCTTCGGCCTCGCCTCCACCTGCCTCGGCACGCTCTATGCCGGCGGCTGCCTGCACACGGTCCCCCGCTTCGCCCCCGGCATCGCGTGGCAGGCGTTGGAACAGGATGGGGTGACCGTGTTCCAGGGTGTTCCAGCCATGTACGCCAAGCTGGTGGAGCACGCCACCGTCACTGGCCGCACCTTGTCGGCGCCGGCGCTGCGCTACCTGTCCTCGGGCGGTTCGGTGCTGGACCTCGACCTCAAGCTGGCGGTGGAGCGGGTCTTCGGCCTGCCGCTGCACAACGGCTACGGCCTGACCGAATGCTCGCCGACGGTGACGCAGACCCGGCTGGATGCGCCGCGCAGCGACACCTCCATCGGCCCGGCCCTGCCACTGGTGGAGATGCGCTTCGTCGATCACGTCACCGGCCGCGACGTGGCCGACGGCGAACCTGGGGAGCTGTGGGTCCGCGCGCCCAACGTGATGCTCGGCTATTACCGCGAGCCGGCGCTGACGTCCCAGGCCATCACCGACGACGGCTGGCTGAAGACCGGCGACGTCGCCCGGCTGGAGCCAGACGGCTGCGTCGCCGTGGTTGGCCGCATCCGCGAGATCGTCATCCGCTCCGGCTTCAACGTCTATCCGGAGGAGGTTGAGGGCGTGCTGACCAGCCATCCGGCGGTGACGCTGGCCGCGGTGGTCGGCCACGCCGTGGCCGGCAACGAGGAGGTGGTCGCCTTCGTCCAGTTCGTCCCCGGCCGCAGCGCCAGCGAGGACGAGCTGAAGGCCTGGGCCGCCGAACGGTTGGCTCCTTACAAGCGCCCGTCGCGCATCGTCGCCATGGACGCCCTGCCGGCCAGCCCGACCGGCAAGCTGCTGAAAAGCGGCCTCCGAGCGCTCGCCGCCGAAGTGATGGCCGCCTGAAACAACCGACAAAGTCCTAAACAACAAAGTCCATGGGAGGGAACGAAAGCATGACCCGGACGATCGCCAATCTCGTAACCGTATCCGCGCTGGCCCTGTCGGTGGCGCTCGGCGCCGGGGCGGCGCAGGCCAAGGAGTTCCTGCTGGGGTCCGAACTGCCGCTGACCGGCAGCCTCGCCCGCGTCGGCCAGGGCATGCATGAGGGCATCGCCGTGGCCATCGAGATGGCCAACAAGAGCTATGCCGGCAAGCACAGCTTCAAGGTCGAGACCATCGACGACGAGACCTCCCCGGCCAAGGCGGTCGCGGCGGTGGAGAAGCTGGCGGGCGACGGGGTGGTGGCGATCACCGGCGGCTACGGCTCCAACATCATCGGCCCGGCGTCGGAAGCGGCGCAGAAGGCCGGGCTGGTCTACATCACCTCGGGCGGCGTGGCGCCCGAACTGACCCAGCGCGGCTATCCCACCTTCTTCCGCATCAACAACACCGACGGCTATGCGCTGGCCATGATCGGCCTGCTGCAGGACATGGGCGCCAAGAAGGTCTCCATTGTCTATCTGAACAAGGACGCGACCAGCAGCCTCGCCAAACAGGTGAACACCGCGCTGACCGGCAAGGGCGTCACCGTGGGCATGCACGAGTTCGACGGCTCCACCAGCGACTTCAAGCCGCTGATGAACAAGGTGAAGCTGCAGGACCGCCCGGACGTCATCGCCATGGTCGGCTACGAGAACGACTATGTCGGTATCCTGCGCGCCGCCAAGGTGCTGAAGCCGCAGGTGAAGGCGATGGTCGGCGTCTGGTCGCTCGCCACCGCGCAGATGGCCAAGGAATTCCCCGACCTGATGGAGAATGTCTACGGCACCTCCATGCTGCCCTACCCGGTGGAATTCACCCAGCCGGAGGCGGTGGAGTTCGCTGCCACCTACAAGACGCTGTTCAACAAAGACCCCGACTATCTGGGCCAGTTCGGCTACGTCCAGACCCGCCTGCTGATCGACGCCGTCGTCCGTGCCGACGAGGCCGGGACGCTGGGCAAGGGCGGCCTGCCGGAAGAACTGCGCAAGACCGACGCCAACACCCTGATCGGCCGCGTCACCTTCGACAAGAACGGCGACAACCTGAACTTCACCCACCGCATGGGCCAGCACCAGGGCGGCAAGGTGGTCCTGGTCTGGCCGAAGGACGCCGCCAACGGAAAAATGAACTTCCCGGCGGTGCCGTGGTGAGTGGGTACACCCCTCTCCCCTTAGCGGGGAGAGGGGATGGAACCCGCCCCGCCACCTCCAACAGGGCGCACACCCATGCTTGAACTGACGCTCCAGGCACTGTTCTCGGGCCTGCTCGCCGGCGGCTATTACGCGACCGTGGCGGTCGGTCTGGCGCTGGTGTTCGGCACCATGCGGGTCATCAATCTCGCCCATGGCGAGCTGGTGCTGCTGGCCGCCTATGTCGCCTATGCGGCGGAAACCAACTATGGCGTCAACCCGGTGATGGCGATCCCGGTGGCGCTGGTGATCGTCGGGACGGCGTCGGCCATCGTCTACGCGCTGCTCAGCCGCATCCACCAGGACCGCGAGATCAACTCGCTGATCCTGACCTTCGGGCTGGGGATCATCCTGACCAACGCCATCCTGTCGATCTGGGCGGCCGACATCCATTCGACCTCCGACCCCTGGTTCCAGGATTCGATGGTGATCGCCGACACGCTGTTCGCGATGAACGCGGAGGTCGCGGCCTTCGTCGGCGGGCTGGTGCTGATGGCCGGCGTCTGGTGGTGGCTGAACCATTCCTGGCAGGGGCGTGCGGTGCGGGCGCTGTCGTCCAACCGGGCGGCGGCGACGCTGATGGGCGTCAACCCGCGCAAGATCGAGATCCTGTCCTTCCTGATCGCCGCATTGCTCGCCACCTTCGCCGGCTTCGCCATCTACACCGGCAAGACCGTCTTCCCGGCCTTGGGCCATGTGCTGACGGTCAAGGCCTTCATCATCACCGTGCTGGCCGGGATGGGGTCGATCCCCGGCGTGCTGATCGGCGCCATCATGATCGGCGTCATCGAATCGCTGACGGTCACCTATCTGTCGGCCTCGCTGCAGGAGTTGGCGGGAATGATCCTGTTCCTGGTCGTGCTGTTCGTCTCGCCCTCGGGCCTGTTCGGCGGTGGGAGGGCACTGGCGCGATGACCACGACTCTCATGAACCGCATCGTTCTGATCGCCGCCCTTGCTATCGCCTATGTCGGCGTCCCGCTTCTGTTCGGCGGCAACGCCTATGTGCTGGGGCTGATCGTGGCGGCGCTGACCATCGCCGGCGTGGCGGTGGCCTGGGCGCTGCTGGGCAATCTCGGCGGCATGGTCAGCTTCGGGCATGCCGCCTTCTTCGGGGTCGGCTCCTACACCTCGGCCGTGCTGGCGATGAAGCTGGGGGTGCCGGTCGCAGCATCCATGCTGCTGGGCGGGGTGGGGGCCGCTGTGTCCTCCATCGCCATGCTGCCGGCGCTGCGGCTGCGCGGCCCCTATTTCGCCCTCGCCATCCTCGCCTACGCCCACATCTTCCAGATTCTGGCGACGGAGATGACCGCGGTCACCGGCGGCGCCGGCGGGCTGCTGTCGATCCCGCGCTTTCCCACCGTGCTGGGCTTCGAATTCGGCGAGAAGATGGGCGGCTACCTCATCATCCTGACCATCGTGGTGCTGGCGGCGCTCGCCTATGACGCCGTCCGGCGCAGCACCTGGGGTCTCGCGCTGAAGGCGATGCACGACACCGAGGTGGCGACCCGCGTCGTCGGCGTGCCCAGCACGCACCTCAAGGCGGCGATGCTGGTGCTGTCGGCCTTCATCACCGGGGTGGTCGGCGCCTTCAACGCCCATTTCATCAGCTTCCTCGACCCCGACTACGCCTTCTCCAGCGGCTGGACCGTGCTGCCCATCGCAGCGGCGATCTTCGGCGGCTACCGCACGGTGTGGGGTCCGGTGGTGGGCGCGCTGGCGATCTATCTGGTCGACCAGTTGCTGTTCAAGCCGATCCTGCCGCACGGCCACCAGATGATCCTCGGCGTGCTGCTCTGCGCCATGATCCTGTTCAGCCCCGGCGGGTTGATGCCGGCCTTGCGCCGCCGCCCGGTGAAGGAGAACCGCCATGCTCACGCTTGAAGGCGTCCAGGTCAATTTCGGCGGCGTCCAGGCGCTGAAGAGCGCCAGCTTCTCCGTCGCTGAAGGGGAGAGCATCGGTCTGGTCGGTCCGAACGGCGCCGGCAAGACGACGCTGTTCAACGTCATCTCCGGCGTGGTGCGGCCGACCGCCGGCCGGCTCGACTTCCGCGGCACCTCGCTGCTGAAACTGCCGGAATGGAAGCGGGCGCGGCTCGGCATTGGCCGCAGCTTCCAGATCCCGCGCCCCTTCGGCCATTGCACGGTGCGGGAGAACCTGCTGGTCGCCCAGCGCTTCGGCGCCGGAAAGAAGGACCCGAAGCGGATCGACGAGATCCTCGACATCCTGAACCTGCGCGACAAGGCCGACCGCGACGCCACCACCGAACTGGCCCTGACCGAGCACAAGGCGCTGGAGGTCGGCAAGGCCCTGGCGACCGAACCCAGCCTGCTGCTGCTCGACGAGGTGCTGGCCGGGCTGGAGACCAGCAGCAAGCGCGCCTTCATGGAACGGCTTGCGGCGGTGCGCGACCGATACCGCCTCGCCATGGTCATCATCGAGCATGACATCGCCACCATCGCGGCGCTCTGCCCGCGGGTGCTGGTGCTGAATTTCGGCCAGATCATCGCCGACGGCTCCCCCGACGCGGTGTTCCGCGACCCGGAGGTGATCCGCAGCTACACCGGCGAAACCACACTTGCGGAGGCGTCATGACCAACGCGCTCGACATCCTGACGCTTCGGGCCGGCTATGGCGCGATCAACGTGCTGTGGGACGTCTCGCTGTCGGTGGAGACCGGCAAGACCACGGTGATCGTCGGCCCGAACGGCGCCGGCAAGACCACGCTGCTGCGCGCCATCATGGGGCTGGTGCCCGCCACCGCGGGCGACATCCGCGTCGACGGACAGAGCCGCAAGGCGGTGAAGACCTGGGACCGGGTGGCCGACGGGGTGGTGATGATCCCGGAAGGCCGGATGATCTTCCCCGACATGACGGTGGAGGACAACCTGATGATGGGCGCCTTCCCGCGCGGCTGCCGCAAGGACTGGAAGCGCAACAAGGCGATGGTCATGGACATGTTCCCCCGGCTGGCGGAACGGCGCAGCCAGATCGCCGGCACCCTGTCGGGCGGCGAGGCGCAGATGCTCGCCATCGGCCGCGGCCTGATGGAGCAGCCGCGCGTCTGCCTGATCGACGAGCCGTCGCTGGGCCTCGCCCCCGTGGTGGTGGACGAGATCTTCCGCATCCTGGCCCGGCTGCGGGCGGAAGGGCTGACCATCCTGCTGGTGGAGCAGAACACCAGCCGCGCCCTGAAGATCGCCGACCACGTCTATCTGATGCAATCGGGCAAGGTGGTGCTGTCCGAACGCGGCGACCGGGTGGACCTGGAGCGCCTGCACGCGCTTTACTTCGCACACGAAACAGCCGCGTGATGGAACAGGGTATGGACGATCTGCTGAACGGGGAGCCGGAATCCGGTTTCCAGCGCCTGCTGGGCTACGCCTTGAGTCGCTGGGAGGAAGGGGCGGCGGAACTCACCATGGCCATCGACGAGCGTCACCTGAACCGGGCCGGCGTCGTCCATGGCGGGGTCATGACGACGCTTTTGGACACGGTTTCCGGATTTTCGGCAACATACTGTCCCCTTCCCGGCCGGGTGCGGCGGGTGGTGACGCTGTCGCTGTCGACCAGCTTCCTGGGGCAGGCGCGCACCGGTAGGCTGGTCGCCACCGGCCGGCTGCGCGGCGGCGGGCGCAAGATCGTTGGGGTGGCGGCGGAACTCCGCCATGGCGACACCGGTGTCCTGATCGCCACGTCGGAAGGCATGTTCAAATACCGGCCGGGCAGCGAAAACCGGGAGGGGACCGAGCTATGAGCGGACAATTGACCATCGCGCGCCAAGGTCGCGTGATGGTGCTGACGATGGACGATGCCGCCACCAAGAACGCGCTGGGGCCGGAGATGATGACCGCCGCCCGCGACGCGCTGACCCGGGCGGCCGAGGATCCGGGCGTGGGCGCCATCGTGCTGACCGGGGCCAATGGCAGTTTCTGTTCCGGCGGCAATCTGGGCCGGCTGCTCGGCAACGCCAAGGCCGATCCGGAGGTGACCCGCGCCAGCCTGGAGCGCTTCCATGGCTGGACCCGCGCCATGCGCGCCTGCCCGAAGCCCGTGATCGCAGCCGTCGAGGGGGCCGCCGCCGGAGCCGGCTTCTCCGTCGCGCTCGGCTGCGACCTGATCGTCGCGGCGGAGGATGCGGTGTTCACGCTGGCTTATGTGAAGGTCGGACTGAACCCGGACGGTGGCGCGTCGGCATTCCTCGCCCGTGCGGCGACGCCGCAGCTGGCGGCCGAGATCATGTTCGAGGGCGGCAAGATCGGCGCGGCACGGCTGGCCCAGCTCGCCATCGTCAACCGGGTGGTGGCGCCCGGCACCGCGCTTGCCGAAGCCCTGGCCTGGGCGGAGCGGCTGGCCGAGGGGCCGACGCTCGCCATCGGCCGGGCCAAGCGGCTGATCGAGAGCGGCTTCGGCGCGCCCGACGATCAGCTCGACCGTGAGGCCGCCTTCTTCGTCGAGGCCCTGCATGGGGCGGAAGCGGCGGAGGGCATCACCGCCTTCTTCGAGAAGCGCGCGCCGAGCTACCCCCGCTGAAGACAATGCCACGGCTGAGCTTATCGTCAGGCCAGCAACGACAGGGTAGGATCGGGCGGGGTGGGTGCGGCGTTTTCCAGGGCGCGGGCGACGTCGGACGGCGCGTCCGGCAGCCGCAGCGGCTCCGCCCGGCCGGAGAAATGGAGTTCGGTGCCGCCGTCCGCAGTCGCACGCAGATAGGCGACCGCGATTGGATTCACCAGAACGGAGTCCCCGGTCGTATCGGTCAGTTCAACGAAAGTCATTGCATTTTTCCTCTCTCGCGTCCGGGTAAAACACGCTGCAATGGTGTATGTTTCCAAGCCGGACGTTCAGTGAGGCGGCATACCCGCAAGGGGGTACCCCTTAGACCTCTTGAACGGAGCGGAACCGCGACAAACATGGGCGGTTCAGTTGATCGGAGCCGAACGCGCTTCGAAAACCGGACGGGACGGGCTATAAGCCCGCACCGTCAATCAAGGGAGCATGCCGTCTTGAAGTTGCTTGTCGTCGAGGACGATCCGCTGATCGGTCCGGCCGTGAAGGCCGTTCTGGAGAATGCGGGCTATACCGTGGTTGGACCCCTGCGCGATGCCGCGAAGGCCGCGCGGGTCGGTGCCCGCGAATGTCCCGACCTGGCGCTGGTCGACGTCAATCTCGCCGGTGGAGAGAACGGTCTGGTGCTCGCCCGCCGGCTGTGGGAGGAAAACGGTGTTCCGTCGTTGCTGATGACCGGTTTCGACCACCATGCGGCCGAAGCCCGCCAATTCGCCATGGGCCTGCTGCGCAAGCCGGTGATGCCGGATGCGCTGGTGCAGGCCGTCGGCGCGGCGGGTGAAATCCTGGGTGGCCTGCGGCCGTCTTCCACGCCGGCTGCGCTGGAAATCTTCCACGGCTCCGTCGCCACCACCGCCAGCCTGAGCGCCGGCAACCTGCCCAAGGCACGCACGGCCTGACGGTCCACCCTGGCGCATCGTCCCCAGAGAACGCCCGCCCATCGGCGGGCGTTCTCTTTTTGCGGGCGAGACGCCCGCGCAATGATTGCCGACTGCTGCTGTTGGTTGACTGGATGACGGAGACGACCCCGGCTCCGCCCACGAATTTCGATGTTTCCAGCCAACAGCAGCCCGGCCGCCGACAGACCGGCGTCGACGGGCATGCACAGCGAAAGGACACGTCATGAAGAGCCTGATGATCGGCACCGCCGCCGCTCTCGCCCTGATGGCCGCCCCGGCCTTCGCCGACAGCAGCGGCTCCATCTCCGGCAGCCCCGCTGCGACCAGTGCCGGTCCAAGCACCAACGCCAACCAGACCAATCCGCCCTGCACCTCCAACAACCAGCTGGGTTGCGGCAGCATGGGCGGCGTCGACAGCAACAGCGGTGCGACCAGCGGCTCTTCCAAGGGCAGCGGATTGATGACCGGCTCGGGCTCCTCCAGTTCGACCAACGGCATGGGCGGCAACAGCACGGGCAACAGCGGCTCGATGGGCACCGGCTCCGACGGCCCGGTCGGCACGCAGCAGCCGTCAGGTTCCATGGGCGGCTCGACGGGTGGTTCCTCGACGGGCACCGGCAGCACGACCCGCTGACCTTCGCTATTCCGACAACGGAAAAGGGCGCGCGATCACTCGCGCGCCCTTGCCTCCCAGT